>JAISFX010000129.1 GCA_031263385.1 Lactobacillus sp. | reverse complement strand
TGCATGAGGTACCTATTCTTACCAAGATTAAGATTGTAAACAACGCTGTTAGCGCTATAAGCCCGATTGGTAAGGCGGTGTTTATTGATTATCATAATCCGGATATATCCAACCCGCTTAAATATTTTGTAAGGATGTGGAACAGGCTTTACCAACCTTTTGCTGAGAAGCTGTGGGATAGAGAAATCAACAGTCTTGCCACACAGCAAGATGATATGGTTTGGCGAAAGACAACTTATTTTGGAAGAATGTATCAGAAGGTTATTGCGACCAAAAAATGATTAGATTTTTAACCATAATTTCTTTCATATGCTCTTTTTCTTTTAATGCTTTGGCAGCCGAAAAAAGCATTCATATCGTGGTGGCTTTATGCGATAACATTTATCAGGGAATATACCCCGTTCCGCCACAGCTTGGAAATGGCGATAAGCCCCAAAATAACTTATATTGGGGAGCGATGTATGGTGTTAAAACCTTTTTACAAAAATCTAAAAATTGGGAATATATGGGCGAGGCAGAGGCCGAAGATGCTTATGTTTTGCAAAGAATTGTATTCAAGCACAAAGAAAGCGGCGCTATTTTAGTGGCAGATGCTTATCAGGGAAGAAAAATTAAAAACGCTGTGGCAGACTTTGTTGATTTTGCTGCAGGTAAGAAAAAACAAGAAATAAGCATTGCTGGAAAGAGCGTTAATATTGGCGGCGGGGCTGACTTTGTGGTGTATGTGGGGCATAATGGGCTTATGGATTTTGATTTAGACAGCACCCCCAGCAACAGCAAAAGTGGCGTTGATGCCGCGATTTTTGCATGTTACAGCAAGCAATATTTTAAACCAATTATAGAAAAGGCCGGAGCGACGGCTATGGCTTATACATCAGGCAAACTGGCGCCGGAAGGCTATGTGGTCGAAGCAGCGGCGAGTGCTTGGGCAGAGGGGCAAAGCAAAGAAATAATCAGAGAAAAGGCCGCTGAGGCTTATGCCAAATATCAGAAGATTTCTAAGGGTGCAGCCATGAAGCTGTTTGTGAACGAATAAATTTTCAACATAGTTTTGTCTAGACTCTTGGGCAGAGATGTGATATGGGTTTTAGTTAATGAAACCTATTATTTGGTCATGAGAATTATATATAGAATATTTATCAAATAAATAAAGATATGAGAACATACAAAGAATTAAGAGTCGCTTTACTTAACTTGAGCGTTAAAGCGTTGTACGAGACATCAATTGATTCTCTGAGAACTGAAATTAACGAGACGCAGAAAGTGTCTAATCACTTCCTGTTTTTAGCCAAAGGTCAATATAAGCTCGCGGAGGAGCTTGTATTCTTCACTAAAGACGATGAATATAACCATATTCAGAGCTTTTATGAAGAAGGTATTAAATGGCACGACAAGGCTTTAGAGATAGCCGAGTTCATGAACACAGAAATTGATGGCCTCCAGTCTATTAATATCGCCAAGATGTTCCCCGGAGTTCTAAAAGGAAATAATCTTGCAGTTGGGGTTCAACTTGCTCATCTGCAAAAATTTTCTGACTTTTGCATGGACAGGGGTATTAAAAACTTGGAAAAAAATAGAGATGTGATTAGAGATATATGCCTGCCTACGGCACTTGTGGTATTAGATAAAATAATCAAATTAAAAAGAGATGAAAAAATACAGTGAAATTAAAAAATCTTTTCTGGAGACTGATATTGAGGTCTTTGCAGGAATGTCTGCACCTTTTTTAGAAGGTGTGTACAACGAAGTGAGCTTCGTTGCAGGGTATTTGAGAGCTTTTCATGCCGGGCTTACCATTGACAGTTATCTGGTGCTAATTAATTTCGATGAAGAAATTAATTATGAAACAGAAATTGAAATATGGAGAGCGAAGTATGAAGAAGTATTTCCGCTTTTTAAAGATGTAATGCCTAAGGCTCAAGCGAGCCTCTTCTGTGTGGATTATAAAATGGAGACGTGCGAAGAGTGCTCGGTGATGCACGAATGCCTCAGTGATGCCTCCGGAGACGAAGGATACGACTTCAATCAAGATGAGATAATGAGTTGAATCCTAAAAAAAATGAACCATATGGTCACATACACTAAATTAAAGGAAATGATTCTTGATGTCTCAATGGAGGCACTTAAAGGAATTGAAGATGAAAACAAGTTTATATATTTTCTTCAAAACGCTGTATATGCAAAAAATCTTCTATACGGCAAGATTAAAAACCTAGGTTTTGACAAGATATATAAAAATGTTGTCGATGATGTGCCTTCTGATGTTGACCTGCAAAGAGAATTTGATTTGTGGGAAGAGCGAATAGACGAGATGAAAGAAGTTCTTACGAATAAAGGCATTATCGTAACCGGATCTTCTATACCAGCAACATTTATGATTAGAAACATTAGCAATTACAATGACCTGCTAAAGGTTACAAGGAATGCTCCTCTGCAGGTTCTTGAGGATATTCTGGTATCATTAGAAAAAAAACAGAAACCCCCGAATATGTTATTGAGGCATTTAACGCCTTAATAGCTTTTAGAAAAAATGCTAATTAATATGGATGATTTCAACGATAAAAAACGGAGACCACAGTTTGGTTCTCCGTTTTTTTGTGCCAAGTTCTGGACTCTTTGAGATGTTTATGATATGAGTTTGGTTTATAAAATAACTATTCTGTGATTTAATTAATATATTAATGCTTATGGAAAAAATTGAATATCAAAAATTAAAGGAAATATTCTCAAGAGAGAATATATTGTCTTTCACTCTTGAGAGCTTGGAGGACGTGTTGGAATTATCTGCTAATATAGCGATAATTTTTTACATCAGCGACGGCCCTTTGGAAAAAATCGTGCCATCTGATTTTGAAGTGCTTTTGCCAGAAGGGATATCCCTTAAACAAGAAGCAGACTTCTGGATTGACATTAATAAGGATGCTGCTCGGACTATTAGCGCACTGCCTTATGCTTGTTTGGTAAAAGAAAACGGAATTAAGGACCTATTTGGGATTGTCGCTAACCCAAGCTATGAGTCTGTACAAGACTGTATCGAACGGATGAGCAAGTATTCTATTTATGATGAAATCAGTAAAGACTTTATAAAAAATATTACGGAGAAATATCCGTATAGATCTAAGTCTATTGATGATTTGCTTGAGATGATGAACCAAACTGAGGACGAAAAGGTTATTAATGCTCTAAAAGAAGAGCTTAAGTTTCGGAAGTGGTTGTCGGTTACATACTCAAGAGCAAGAAAAGATTTCATTGATAAGAGAACATGGCTTGAGTTCAATGTATCACAGCTGGAAACCGCTCATGTCGTCTCAGGATTAGTGTTCAGTATTATTGAAGGCTCTTTAGAAGATACAAGCTTCCCTTTGCTGAGAGTAAATATTGAGATGGACGAGACGATTGATAATCGTTATGAGCACATAATGATGTGGTCAGCTTGCATAATAGGGATTGAGGCTCTGCTGAAAGAAAAAGGGCATGAGGTTGAGGATGAGCTTAAGCTGACAAAGCTTGTGGAGGTTGAATATGATACCAACGATCTAAGCCTCGAAGATCTGAATGTAATGCTTGATCATGCTTTACAAACTAAGCAGTTTGCCGCGGCAAAAGAAATACAAGCTGCGATTGACAAGAAAAAGAAAAAATTGATGGGATAAGAATTGCTAATTGCAACAAAAAAGGAGGACCGTTTGGTTCCTCCTTTTTTGTTTTTAGTACTCAGATTATTTGCTTAATTGAGCAGCAACTTCTGCAGCGAAGTCTTCTTCTCTTTTCTGAAGACCTTCACCAAGTTTGAACATTACGAAATCTTTCAAAACGATTTCTGTGCCCAAGTCTTTAGCTGTTTGAGCAATAACGTCTTTAACTTTTTTATCAGAATCCATAACGAAAGCCTGCTCTTCAAGAACAACTTCGTCATAGTATTTTTTAACGCGGCCTTCTACCATCTTCTCGATGATGTTTTCTGGCTTGCCAGAAGCTTTTGCCTGCTCAGAGAAGATTGCTTTTTCGCGCTCTAATGAAGCATTGTCAACTTCTGCAACTGTTCTAAACAATGGGTTAGAAGCAGCAATGTGCATTGCGATTTGCTTGCCAAGTTCCATCAATTTTGTTTTGTCACCAGTTGATTCTAATGCAACCAAAACGCCGATTTTGCCAAGGTTAGGAGCAGCCTGATTGTGAACATAAGCACAAATTACACCGTTAGAAACTTCAAGCATTTTCGCACGACGAATGCTCATGTTCTCGCCGATTTTAGCTATGATATCTGTTAAGCGCTCGCCAAATCCTTTTCCTACTTTAGGGCACTGAAAAGACTTCATGCCTTCTACATCGCCGGCAGCATTAAGAGCAACTACGGCAGCGTCTGCAACATATTCTTGGAAGATATCATTTTTGGCAACGAAGTCTGTCTCTGAGTTAATCTCAACAACGGCTCCTTTGTTACCATCTACAGACACGGCAACCAAACCTTCAGCAGCGATACGACTTGCTTTTTTAGCCGCAGATGAAAGGCCTTTCTTACGAAGCCAGTCAACAGCGTCTTCCATATTGCAGTTGCATTCTGTTAATGCTTTTTTGCAATCAAGCATACCAGCTGAAGTCATTTCTCTTAATTCTTTTACCATAGCGGCAGTAATCTCTGTCATTTCTATCCCCTTTAATTTGAATGTGGCGATGCTATAAATACATCGCCACTAATTTCAACTAATATTTAAGCAGCAAAACAAATTATTTTGCAGCTGTTTTCTTTGTAGTAGCAGTTTTCTTAGCAGGTGCTTTTGCAGCTGTTTTAGTCTCTGCTTTTTCTTTAGCTGCAGTCTTTGGAGCAGCTGCTTTTTTAGCTGTAGTTTTTGTCTCTGCTTTTTCTTCTTTAGGAGCAGCAGCTTTTTTAGCCTTAGGCTCAGCAGCTTCTTCTTTAGCTTCAACAGCAGTTTCTTTGATTTCTTCTACTTTATCTTCTGCTTTCTTAACAATCTTCTTAGTTTTTGATTCTGATTTCTCAACCATTTCTTCTACTTTAAGACCTTGAGCAGCGATTTCTGCTTTCATGCCGTCGATAACAGCGGCAGAAAGGCTCTCGCAGTAGAATTGAATTGCGCGGATTGCGTCATCATTACCAGGAACCGGGAAGTCAATAACTTCAGGGTCTGCATTGGTATCAACAATACCGATTACAGGAATACCAAGCTTTTTGGCTTCTTTAATAGCAAGCATTTCTTTAGTAGTATCAACTACGAAAAGCAGGTCAGGCTGACCGCCCATGTTAGCAATACCGCTAAGTTCGCGAGAAAGTTTGTCTTGTTCTTTTTTAAGCTGTAAAAGCTCTTTCTTAGTGTAACCACCAATCTCGTTAGTCTCAAACATTGTGTTTAATTTGTTAAGGCGAGTGATTGACTTGTAAACTGTTTTCCAGTTAGTCATCATGCCACCCAACCAACGATAGTTAACGTAGTACTGACCACATCTTTCAGCGTTTTCTTTAACTAAATCTTGAGCTTGTCTTTTTGTGCCAACAAACAAAACTTTACCACCACTAGCCGCAATCTCTTTAGCTGCGTTTAATGCTGTGTAAAACAATGGGTAAGTTTGCTGTAAGTCGATAATGTGAACATTATCTTTTTTACCATAT
>JAISFX010000085.1 GCA_031263385.1 Lactobacillus sp. | reverse complement strand
TTGTTGCGGTATCAGTAAGCTCGCCTATGATTGCCCAGTGGTGGACTGTGTCAATATGAGAAGAGCCCTCCATCTTTGTGATGGTTCCACTATAAACATTGTTAATAGAGGCGGTGTCTTTCATAGTGCCAATATTGGTATTTGATATTTGCCCAATATTTGAACTGTCACTCATGGTGGTGATTGATACTCGGGGGGCATCGGGGTTGCCTATTATTTGGCCGATATATGCCGTGCCGCTTATCTCTCCAATACTGCCACCGGTAATGGTATCAATATGCGCAGCATTTGCTCCTGAAACAGTGCTGGTGATTGATTCTATGCGTCCGCCACTCATGTTTACTATTCTGCCCATAGAATAGACCTCAGCTATTGTGCCACCAAACATGTTGTCAATTTTAGCAGAACCTTGGAATTTATTTATGATGGCGTTTTCATAAACATTTTCAATGGTGCCGCCGTACATATTATTGGTGATTTCGCTGCCACCCCTTAGATTAACGATAGTTCCACCTGAGACGTTATATATCGTAGAGCCACTTTGCGCATTTATTATAGTGCCATCACTCATGGTATTGGTGATTTTTGCACCATTGGTTAAATTGGTTACGGTGCCACCAGTCATGTACTGGTAGGTACCGTTAGCATCTATCATATCTGTTGAAATTGTTTGGGAGTAGACATCAAACGAATGTAGACAGATTAGTGCCGACAAACAGTATCTATATGTTTTTTTCATTAACCCCACTCTTGATAGTATAAGCAAATTGAATTATCTGCTATAATGTTTATGTTCTTTCTATGTCTAAGTGCAGGTACTCCTTACCTTTCTTGTACGATTTAAATCTTTAATAAAACCTTAATGACAAAATATGATATCTTCCCAACCATATTAAAATTGTTCATTTAACACCTAATATCAGTCAGTTAAATTTTCAATATGGTATATAACTTATGTTTAATAAAATTGTTGAAAGAGATTCGTTTTAAAGGAAGCAGCAATAGTATGAAATTTTAAGCCCCTCTTTTGCAAGAGGGGCTTTTTATTAGATTACTTTTTTTTGGCTTTGATTTTGCGTATTGGTGAGCCAAAGGTTTTAGAGTTTTTATTGAACCTATCTCTGTTCTTGGCTTTTTTATCCGGAGCAAAAGGCTTAAACGGGTTTTTAGCTGTAGTTTTGGCCTTAGGCTTTGCTTTGCCTTTATTATTGCTGACAGGAGTTGAAATCGGGTCAGCACTTACAGGGGTAGGCATGTCTGAAAGCATTGCTTTATCGCGTGAAGTTGGGTTGAGGAGTTTATGAATCTCTTTCCATTTAGCGCCGTCTTTTGAAGTGAGGAAGTTGATTGCCATGCCTTCTGCCCCTGCTCTTCCGGTGCGGCCTATTCTGTGGATGTAGTCCTCAGGGCACTGTGGAAGGTCATAGTTTACAACGTTCTCAATATGAGGGATATCTAAGCCGCGAGCTGCGATATCTGTTGCAACGAGAACTCTAAACTTTTGCTTTCTGAAATCAGCAATTACTCTTTCTCTTTTGCTTTGTCTTAGGTCTCCGTGGATTGCAGCGGCAGAAAGGTTTTCTTTATTTAATTTAACAGCCAATCTATCTGCGCCGAATTTGGTTTTTACAAAAACCAAAAGAGAACCGTTTCGGATATTGATTTGGTTAACCAAGTCGTTATATTTTGTACCGTCTGAGGTTTTGATAATCTCTTGCTTAATTTTTGGAGCAACCTCGTTGTCATTACCAACGGCAATGCGAACAGGATTATTTAAATATTTTTTTGATAAAGCAGTAATGTTTTTAGGCAATGTTGCAGAAAACATTAGTGTTTGACGCTCTTTAGGCAAGAACTTGGCAATCTCATTTAACTGTATGCCAAAGCCCATATCCAACATTCTATCGGTCTCATCTAAGACCAAGAAATCTGCCGATTTAAGGTTTAGGCTCTTTCTTGATAAGTGGTCATTGATTCTGCCGGGAGTTCCAACAATGATTCTGGGGCTGCGCTTTAGTTGTTGCAATTGCTTAACCATAGAATCTCCGCCGATTAAAAGCGCAGACTTTATATTAGCAATGCTTCCTAACATTTTGTTAGCGGCCTCTAAGACCTGAGCAGCAAGCTCTCTGGTTGGTAAAAGCACCAAGGCAGAGCTGTCTCTGTTATTGAGAAGGTGGTTAATCATCGGGATTGCAAAAGATGCAGTTTTGCCGGTGCCGGTTTGGGCACTGCCTAAGATATCATGCCCTTCCAGTGCAACAGGGATGGCCGGTTCTTGGATTGGGGTTGGGGTAGCAAAGTTCATCTTTGTTAGGGCTTCCAACATAATAGGAGGTATGCCCAAATTTTTAAAATTTGTCATTTTTATACATTCATAGTTAGTCCCTCAAGCATTAGGCTTGCGGGATATTAAAAAAATCTAATCATTCTGAAATAGAAAAATCAGCACTGTTTAAGTTTCCAGGCCAAGTGTTTAACTTGGTAACTCCGCTGATAAGGTTTTTAATGCTTCAATGAAGCCAACTACAAAGTAGAGCTATAAGGATCTCAAGGCATGCTTATACATTAATTTTTATAAATAGCAAGCAAAATCGTGCAGCAGCTTTTTAAGGGCTATAGTTCTAGAGGTGTAAAACAGGATAAATTTTGTTGATATTAGCATAAAAAATGTCGTAGAGATTAACTTATGTTTAAATAAGTTTGGGTAAAATGCTCATTATGAAAAAAATTAAACTACATCACAGCCTCTTTATTATCGCCGCCATTATATATGTATGCGGCGCTTTAATCTTTATTAGAACACAATATATGATTGAAAAAGGCAAGTTGGTGAGTGTTATTGACAAAGAGCTATTTATGGCTATTGATGCCGCGGTTTATATATTGCCTGAAGATTATGGCGACAGGGCTATAGGCCCTGATACAATAACCGAAGAAGAATATAACTCTATAGAGAAAATACTTACGAAGTACGCTCATAAGTACGGTGTGCAATATATTTATGTTTTACATAAAGCTGAAGATGGGCATCTGTATGAAATTGCGACAAGTTCTGAAGTTGGAAACGAGCCTGATTTTACTTACTTTGGCGATGCTGACGACATGTTTGACGGTCGTGTTGAAGAGCTGCACTTCTTATTTGAACCATATTCAGGTAGAGATTTGAAATATATTGAATATTTTGAGATAGGATTGCTGACAGACAACCGTGTGGCATGCAAAGGGTTTACGGCTAAGGGGGGAACTCCTTATATGATATGTGCTGACTCTGATCTACATCTGGCTGATGAAAAGCTGAGGTCATATGTTGTAAGGCAGTTAATCCACCTATTCTTCCTATTTATATTAGTCTTTCCTCTGCTTTTGGCGCATAGAGTGCGCGGGAAAGAGAGAGAAAAAGAACTAAATGATTTGGTTACTCAAAGAACCGAAGAGCTTTACTTGGCATTGCAAGAGGCAAACCGCCTTAATAACGCAAAGTCTGAGTTCTTGGCAAGTATGAGCCACGAGCTGCGTACTCCGCTTAATGCAATAATCGGGTTCTCTGAGATTATAACAATGGGCGAAATGCAGGAAAAAGTTCCTGAATACAGCAAAACTATAAATGACAGTGGACGACATTTGCTTTCGCTTATAAATGACATTCTTGATTTCTCAAAAGTAGAAGCAAGCAACTATTCTTTGAATGAGGCAAATTTATCAATACAATCTATTTTTGATAACATAAAAGGCATTATCAGTGGATATAAGAATGCGGCGCATAAGAACATTACTTACACCATAGATGAGAATATACCTATGCTTAGTGCTGATGAGCGTATGATAAAACAGATTTTGTTGAATGTTATGAGCAACTCTATAAAGTTTACGGACAAAGAAGATTCTCGCATTTCTTTGCACGCAAAGTATGACCAAGATAAAAAGCAGATATCATTCATTATATCTGACAATGGTGCCGGAATTAATGAAAAAGACCAGGAGAATATATTTGAGCCATTTAAACAAAGCT
>JAISFX010000073.1 GCA_031263385.1 Lactobacillus sp. | reverse complement strand
ATCAAATCTACCACAGCAGGTAAGATTTTGTCTGGACGTTTCCCTGAAAGAGTTATCGAGAAGGCTGTAGAAAGAATGATTTCTCGCAACCCTCTTGGTCGTGACCAATTGAAGAAATTAAAAGTATATGCAGGCACTGAGCATCCTCACACAGCTCAAAACCCAGAGGTTTTGGACATTGCCGCTCAGAACCCTAAAAATAAAAGGAGTGCATCATAATGGCTAAAAAAACTGTAGAATCATTGCAGGATATCAAATCTGCAAGCACTTCTGAAGCAACAACTGCAGCAAGAAAACCAAACCGCGACAAGCAGGGTCGTTCTTATGCAACAGGCAAAAGAAAAGACGCCGTAGCTCGCGTTTGGATTAAGCCTGGTAAAGGTAACGTAACCATTAACGCTAAGTCTATGGATGTTTACTTTGCTCGTCCTGTTTTGAAGATGATTATTAACCAGCCTTTTGAGATTACTAACCGCACAGGCGAGTTTGATGTAGTCTGCACAGTTAAAGGCGGCGGATTATCTGGTCAAGCTGGCGCTATTAAGCACGGTATTTCTAAGGCTCTTAACGAGTACGAACCAGAATTAAGAGGCATCTTGAAAGATGCTGGTTTCTTAACTCGCGATGCTCGTGTTGTTGAGCGTAAAAAATACGGTCTTGCAAAAGCTCGTAGATCTTACCAGTTCTCAAAACGTTAATCTGGTATTATCACATACACATCAAAAAGGAGAGGTTTTTACCTCTCCTTTTTTCATGCCAATAAGTTGTAACTATTAGTACCTTTTCTTCAATTAAAATAGTAGAATAAGCCATAAACAATTTTAATCGGAGAATATGATGAGTGAAAATTTAAATCCCTTAATATCAGCCCAAAAACACATAAAAAATGCTTGTGACAAGTTAAAGCTGGAAGCATCTGTTTATGAGCTCTTGAAGAACCCTCAAAAAATTATAGAAGTTTCAATCCCCGTAAAAATGGATGACGGCCAAATAAAGGTTTTCACAGGTTACCGCTCTCAGCACAACAATGCTATCGGCCCTTACAAAGGCGGCGTTCGCTTTCATCCGGAGGTCAGCAAAGACGAGGTCTCCGCTCTTTCTATTTGGATGACCCTAAAATGTACAATTACCGGTGTCCCTTATGGCGGCGGCAAAGGCGGCATTATTGTTGACCCAAAAACTCTCTCTCAAAGAGAGCTTGAAGAGCTTTCTCGTGGCTACGTAAGAGCCCTTTATAAAGAAATTGGTGAAAAGCTTGATATCCCTGCTCCTGATATGAACACTAACGGCCAAATAATGTCTTGGATGACAGATGAATATATAAAAATCAGCGGCGAGGCCAATATGGGAGTCTTTACCGGCAAGCCTATCGGATTCGGGGGCTCAAAAGGCCGCACTAAGGCAACAGGATTGGGCGTAGTAATAACTGCTCGCGAGGCTCTAAATAAGTTAGGAATATCTATGCAAAACACCAAAGCTGCAGTTCAGGGCTTTGGCAATGTCGGAAGCTATACCTGCAAGTGTTTCCAAGACCTCGGCGCTAAGGTCGTAGCAATCGCAGAATGGAATGTTATTCTATATAATGAAAACGGCATAAATATAGACGAGCTTATGTCATTTTCTGCTCAAAGTAAAAGCATCAAAGGCTTTGCTGGAGCTAAAGAAATCTCTGCTGATGAGTTTTGGGCTTTAGATGTTGATGTCATATGCCCTTGCGCTATGGAAAACACCATCACCAAAGATGTTGCCGACAAAATCAAGGCTAAGTTGGTTGTAGAAGGCGCTAACGGCCCCACGACTATTGATGCCGATGCAGAACTTAATAAAAAAGGCGTTACCGTAATCCCAGATATCTTAGCCAATGCTGGCGGCGTTACTGTTTCATACTTTGAGTGGGTACAAAACAGATATGGTTACTATTGGGAAGAAGATGAGATAGAAACCAAGCAAGAAATTGCAATGGTAAACGCCTTTGCAGACGTCTATAATATCAAAGAAAGCTACAACGTCTCTATGCGTGATGCCGCTTACATGAGCTCTATCAAAAAAATTGCCGATACCATGAAGATCCGTGGCTGGTATTAGGCTGAAACGGCCGATTCTGTTAATTTAACCAAAATGTAACACTCGATTCGGCCATTTTTTGATATAATCACAAACGACGTTGAATTATTAAAACTTTTTTTGTGATGATGAAAACTTATAAAAAAAATCGTAACCTTTGTTTAGTTACATTTTCCATGGCTGTATTAACAATTTTAGCCGCCATGTTTTTAGCATTTAATCTTTTTTCTGCAAACCATATAACAGAAGAAAACGAAAGATTAGAGAACTTATATGGGAGCGAATGCCTTTGGCTGACATACTCAGTAAATGTTTTGTTACTTATAATAGTAATCGCATTTGCAGGGTTCATGTTTAAGATATCAAAAAGATATCTACAAAAAGCCAGAGCAACTCACCCATAAATCCTATACCGCAACCTCTCATGCATTGCATGGGGGGTTGTTTGTTTTTGCACCTACTAACGGATTGACACAAAAACCTTTTGTGTTACCATACGCACAAATTTGTATTACATAAAAATAATTGTGCTGATGAAAAATAAAAAAAACTCTCAAACCATCGGGGAGTTTAAACAAGAACAAGAAAAGCAATATATAATATACGCCAAGATGGTGGTGTATGCTATTTATTTCGCAATATTGCTTTTTAACTATGTTGTGATTCTTCCCAAACTTCATACTTGGGAAGGTTCTGCCGCCTTAATAAAAATAGCCATAGGTGCTACCTACATTTATGCGCTATACGAATTTGTTAGGGTGTTGTTTAACAAAGATAGCGATGAGCACAAAAAAAAGCTAACCTATAAGGTAGTTTTTTATTGCGCAAACGCTGTAACATGTTTTTACTATGTTACACAAATGCAAAATTGGTATAACCTTATACCATTTATTGCCTTTTTGATAATGACGTTTTGCGCTTTTGTTGTCTATCGTAAACTATAAATAAAAAACCTGCCTGCTAATAATGCCGGCAGGTTTTTTATTGCATAAGCAACAAATTTTTATTATAAAAGATTCAAAGCTTATTAGGAGATTTAAAATGGATTTAGAAAAAGAAGTAAAAAAAATAATTGAGCGCAATAAAAAAGTAGAAGCAGATAAAGCGTGGGAAACTAGTTTTTCCAGAAAAATTTTAGTAGCACTTGCAACATACTTTGTCATGATTTTAGTAATGCATGCCTTGGATTTAGACAAGCCTTACATTGGCGCAATCATCCCAACTCTTGGTTTCGTACTTTCAACATTGAGTGTGAATTTTGCAAGATCAATTTGGATAAAATTTTATAAGAAATAAAATTTGTTTTTGTTAATCTAAAATTAAAACATTTGTGATGATAATATTACCATCTAGTGAAGTAATC
>JAISFX010000146.1 GCA_031263385.1 Lactobacillus sp. | reverse complement strand
TCTCTTACATATTGTTGAACAGAAGTAGGAAGGTTTAATAAGCGAAGCATGTTGGCGATGTGAGAACGTGATTTGCTGACAACATTACCTAAGGCCTCTTGTGTGTAAGAGAACTCGTTCATCAATCTTTGGAAGCCTTCGGCCTCTTCAATTGCGGAAAGGTTTTCGCGGAGAAGGTTTTCAACCAGAGCAACCTCTAAAGCCTCGCTATCTGTGAAGTCTTTTTCAATAACAGGAACTTCTTTTAAACCCGCCATCTTAGCGGCGCGCCAGCGACGCTCGCCGGCGATAAGCTCATAACCGCTTTCTATACGACGAACCAGAAGTGGCTGCAAAACGCCTTTTTCTTTTATGGACTGAGAAAGGGCTTTTAATGCTTCAGCATCAAACTCTGTACGTGGCTGAAACTCGCTTGGGGTAATAAGATCTACGGAAATCTCTGTTGTGGTTTTATTGGCAGCTGCCTGCTCAATATTCTCAAAGCTGATTTCGCTATCACCCAACAAGGCTCCAAGGCCACGGCCTAAGCTTTTTTTCTTTGTTTTATTTTCTTCTAACATGCTATTAATTCCTTTTCTCTTTTCAAAACTTCGCCGGCCAAGCTGATATATGCCTGAGAGCCCGGACAATTAAAATCATATAACAAAACAGGTTTGCCGTGTGATGGGGCTTCTGAAATGCGGACATTTCTAGGAATGACTGTTTGGTATACTTTTTTGCCAAAGAAGCTTCTGACATCTTCTTCGACCATTTGGGTTAAATTGTTGCGTTTGTCATACATTGTAAGAACCACACCCTGAAGCTCTAGCTTAGGATTAAAGTTCTTTTTGATGGCGTTAATGTTTTTAATCAAATCAGTAATGCCTTCGAGTGCCAAGAACTCGCATTGGAGAGGGACTATTACTGCATCAGAGGCTACAAGGGCGTTTATGGTGACAAGGCTTAAAGAAGGTGGGCAGTCGATTATGACATAATCATAATTAACAGCATCGCTCGACAAAGCATCGCGCAGGGCATATTCTCTTCTTTCCATATCAACAAGCTCTATCTCGGCGCCAGCCAAATCAGGAGAGGAGGGGACTATTGAGAAGTTTGGAACATCTGTCCAAACAATTGCTTGTGACAGCTTCTTCTCTCCGACAAGAACATCATATGAGGACAGCATGCTGCCACGCTTGTCTATTCCCATTGATGTTGAAGCATTACCCTGAGGGTCTAAATCAACAACAAGCACCTTTTTGCCGGTTGCCGCCATTGCTGTGGCAACGTTAACTGCTGTTGTTGTTTTTCCCACCCCGCCTTTGCGGTTGGCAATTGCTAAAATTCTTGGCATTTATTTTCTCCTAATATTAGTTAAAACTAAAATCGCACCTTCGTCACTTGAAACGCTCTTATGGATCTGAAAATCAAATTTCCATTTCTTTTGAGCATCTGCAATTTCTTCCATATGTTTTTTGCCTTTGGGAAAAATGCATATGGTATTCTTATGCAGAAACTTTTCAGAATAATTCAAAAGCTCCGAAAGAGAGCTTAATGCCCTTGATGTGATGACATCAGATTTCTGGGCAGGGATATTTTCGATTCTGTCGTTTATGATATTTACGCTAACATTCAAAATCTCTGAGACATGCTTTAAATACAGTGTTTTCTTTTTAATGCTCTCAACTAGGTTAACCTTTAAATTGGGCAGAGCCTCTTGAGCCATTACAGCAAGAACCATTCCGGGGAAGCCTGCGCCGGAACCGAAATCAAACAAGGTCTTAGAAGAAGAGGGAATGAGGCTGAACAATTGTATAGAGTCTTCAAAGTGTCTTTCCCAAGAATGGTCAAGAGAAGAATTGCTTACCAGATTAAATTTTTGCTGCCATTCTTTTAGCGATTCTTCATAAAGCTTCAGTTTGTTTAAGGTGTTTTTGTTCAAAGCCTTGACTTTCTTAGGGTTTAGAGAGGCGTTTCACGTGAAACATTTAAATTCTTATTTTTTCCTATAAAAAATTTATAATATTTTAATGGTTAAAAATGTATTAATTTTTGATAGTTATGAACAAATAAAAAATCCCCCGAATCCAAAGTGGCGGATTTCGGGGAATCTTAAGCTGAGCGCTTTAAATACAGAGTCCTAAAAACTAGTTTCTGACCCTGATAAAGTAAAAAAGGTTCTCAACAGAGCCGGTGTTGGTGATTTTATGCTTCATAGTATGAGGCATATAGACCATGTCACCCTCAGTATATTCAACTTTTGTACCGTCCTCAAAGTCAACCTTGCCGATTCCTTGCAAAACGATAAAGACCTCGTCAACGTTGTCATGGTCGTGCCAATCGAAGATGCCGCCGGGGGCTAGGAAGCCTTTAGTGGCAGCCTCTATGTTTGGGGATATGGTATCAGAAGAGGAAAGGAGTAGTTGTCTTCTCCCCGCGCCGCCGTGTGCACCCTCAATCTCAACGGTAGGAATGTGTTTCTTGAATGGCTTCTTCATTATACGCTCCTTACAACATTGGTTGGCGAGAAGATGATGTAAAGCTTATCTTCTCCTGACGGGGGAAATTGTCAGCAAGGTTTTTCATGTCCTCAGGGGAAATTGTAATGTTGCCAGAGTCAACAATCTCTTTAAGGTGCTCGGGGTTTGTAGTTTTAAATACTACGTTCACATTGTCTTGCTGGGTCAGCCATCTGACCGCTATTTGGGCGTTTTTAACGCCATACTTATCAGCCATATCGTCTAGCAGCTTATAAGCTCCTCTCTTATACATCGGCTCAATATTGAACGCCGGTGCAGGGAGTTGGATAGGGCGCCAAGCAACAAAATGGATGTTGTTCTTTTTGCAATATTCTAAATGGTTGTTAAATTGGGGTTCGCGAGCAATGAGGCTATACTGGTTTTGAGAGGCAAATATTTTATAATCAAGATTGGCCTGATATTCATCCATAGTCTCATTCAAGGCATCGCTGATGCCAATGTTCTTTATAAGACCTCTTTCCATGAGCTTGTTGAAAGCGCGGGCGGTCTCTTTTATTGGGATTGAGGGCATGGGCATATGGACATAGTACAAGTCAATATAGTCAAGACCAAGCCTCTTTAGAGATGCTTCGCAATTTCTTAAAACATCATCATAGTTAAGTTCGCGGTGAATTTTGGTTGCTATGAGAAGATCTTCTCTTTTGTAGCCTTTGATAGCTTGGCCGACAAGCTCTTCTGCCTTGCCGTTGGCATAAAGCTTGGCTGTATCAATATGTTTGATGCCGGCATTGAGGGCGTTTTGGATTGCCTCGATATCTTTAGCATCATCATTGTTGGGATCCGGTTCGGCTCGGCCGCCCATCATCCACGTTCCTAATCCTAGTTTTGGAAACATTGTTCTCTCCTTATAATCAATTGTGAAAGGAGTATAGGGCAGGGCGATAAATTATGCAATTTAAAATAGATGTTTCACGTGTAACAATTTAAAATTGAAATCTCGGAATCACACTTGGTAATTCCGAGATTAAACTTTGTTTTTGCGAAGGAACTTTAGAAATCGGTCATGGTTTGACTTTATTCTATTATATTCCTTATCAGTTTTGCTTCTGCTTTTGAGGTGCTTGAAGCTTAACTGAGAAATTTTCTTTAAGTTTCTTCTTAATTCAGGATCATCAGGGATGTCCTGCATTAATTCCCTAAGCTCAAGCAATGCCGCCTCTGCATTGCCGCCGTATTTGCTATTGATTTGCTCAATAGATAGGGCTTTTACCAAAAACCTGACACCCTTCTTGTAGGTGTTGTTAAACAGGTTTGCAAAAGGAAGATAAATTAGCATACGGTTAATGTTGCTTAGTTCTTCAACTTGCTTTTGGGTTAGGCCTTCTAGCTCATCATAAAGCTTGTTTAAGAGCTTTTCTAAAGAAGCCGTATATTCTACGATTTCTTGAGAATCTAGCGTATTCCAGTCTCTTACAACATAACCCAGCATTAGGTTGTTTGCGTAAATGATGACTTCAATACGAGCCTCTGTTAAAGCCTTTTTTAGCACCGGCGTTTTGCAATATTCCTTGAACCACTCATCAGTAGGGTTCTTGGAGGCAAGAGTGTATTGCTTGTAAACTGTACCGGGGTACTCAAATTGCCTTTTTACAAGGCCTTGAAGGGTCGTGAAATT
>JAISFX010000106.1 GCA_031263385.1 Lactobacillus sp. | reverse complement strand
ATGGGATTGGTTTTGTTCCATATAATGTCATTCAAAATCCAGAAACCTAAATCCTGCAGGATATGACCTACTCTAAAAATATTATGATATGAGCCAATAACCCAGATTGCACCGTCATCTTTTAATATTCTTCTGGCGGCAGACATCCAACGGCGTGTGTATTCGTCGTAAGCGCTCATGCTTTCGAAGTTGTCCCATTCCTCATAAACACCGCTTACAGAAGTGTTATCAGGACGGGTCAAAGCCTCGCCAAGTTGAAGGTTATATGGTGGGTCTGCAAATATTAAATCAACGGATTTTTCTTCCATCTCATTCATAATCTTAATACAGTCGTCATTGATTACAGTATTCAAGATATTCTTCGTTTTGATAACAGTCATATAATAACCAATCATTCAAGTTTCTGTGAATCTGAAACCAGTATCTAACATATTTGGTTATAAATTTATTAACGAGTCGCTTTATTTTTTTAAATTTGAATCAAGTGGCTGAAAAAATGAGATATTTTTTTTATAAATCAAATTTTATGTTATGTTCGCGGGCTGTTTGGATGAGTTCTGCCAGATATATTCTCTCATCATAGCTGAGGCCGCCGTCGGCAATGGCAACTTTAACAGCCTCTTTCATTAAACTGACTAAATCTGAGGCGTTTTTGCGCTTTAGAAGCTCTAGAGCATCGTAAAAATCTGCTTCTGAAAAGCAGCGACTCTCTATATAAGACTTTATATAGTCAAAATCTAAATTACCATATTTTTTGTAAACGAATTCGGTTATAGAATTAAGCTTTACTTCTTCAAAATAAGCAGCACAGCCAGAGATAAACTTTAAGATTATAATCTCTGCATTCATATCTTCAAGATATGCCTCTATGGCTGTCTCATGTTCTTGTGTCGGCTCAAAATCATCAGGAACGGGGGCTTCGGGTTGCTCAATCTTTTTGAAGTATTCTTCGACAAACTTCTTGATATTGGTATAGCCGATGTCGGTGCTCAAATCATAGATAGTGCGGATGTATGAAGTGTCTATAAGCTTGGTGGTTTGAGTACGGTAGAAATATAAGTCAAAAAAAACGCCATTGCCCTTTTGCCAGACATGCTTTATGGCGACATTTTCTTCTCTGAAACGGCCTTGGTAAACAAACTGGGCAATGAGGTTGTCAAAGCTATGAGGCTTGTTTGTTGTCATCTAACATTCCTACTAATTTGGAAACGTAATCTTTTATGGTGTCTACTCTTAGTTTATAGCTATCGAGATTTTTTGCAATAAATAACTTCTGGTCAGGGCGGATTTGAACGCTTCCGAAAGATTTAGCAACAAAGTCTATAAGCTTGTCAGGGGCATTAAAGATGTTGTTTCTGAAGGTTACCAAAATGCCTTTTGCGCCAGCGTCAATCTTGTCAACATTAGCCTTGATGCTGAGGTATTTTATCTCTACAGTTTTCAAAAGATTATCAACCTCTTCGGGGATTGGACCGAAACGGTCAACAAGCTCTTCTCTCATATCAAGAAGGCTGCCGGCGTCTCTGATATCGCCAATGCGTTTATAAAGCCCCAAGCGCACGCCAAGGTCTTGGACGTAACTTTCCGGTATCATAATAGGTATGCCGGTTGAGATTTGCGGAATGTGTTCATGAATGGCATCAACAGCAAAGTTAGAGGCCTTAAGGTGCATGACCTCTTCTTCAAGCATATGCTGATAAAGAGAAATACCCACCTCTTTGATGTGTCCGGATTGCTCCTCGCCAAGGATGTTGCCTGAGCCGCGGATATCCATATCATGCGAGGCCAAAGAAAATCCGGCGCCCAAGGTATCAAGAGCCTGAAGAATGTTTAGGCGGCGTTCTGCAATCGGTTTTAATATCTTTTTATTAGGCACTGTGAAATAGCAGTAGCCTCTTATTTTAGAGCGCCCTATTCGACCGCGAAGCTGGTACAGTTGAGCGAGGCCGAACATGTCTGCCCGATGAACAATCATGGTGTTAACGCTCGGCATATCAATGCCTGATTCAATGATAGTAGTAGAAAGAAGCAAATCTTTATGGCCTTCAGCAAAGTCGGTCATTACGTCTTCGAGCTTGGTGGGTGGCATTTGTCCGTGCGCGACTGCGATGTTTATGTCAGGCACAAGCTCTTTTAAGTCTTTCTCCATGCCAAAGATGTCTGAGACCCTAGGGCAGACGAAGAAGGTTTGGCCACCACGGAATTTTTCGCGGTAGATGGCTTCTTTTATCATAACCTTATCAAACGGCATCACAAATGTACGGGCCGCAAGCCTGTCAACAGGAGGTGTGGCGATTACCGATAACTGCTTAACACCGGTCAGTGACAATTGCAAAGTACGAGGAATCGGGGTCGCAGTTAAGGTTAAAACATGGACATTGGTTTTGAGGTTCTTTAATTTTTCTTTATGAACAACACCAAAGTGTTGTTCCTCATCAATTATTAAGAGGCCAAGATTGCAAAACTTAATGTCTTTGGAGAGCAAGGCATGAGTTCCGATAACGATTTCTGCGCCGCCTTCAGCCAAAGCTTTCTTAGTCTCGGAGCTTTCTTTGCCGGTTACTAAACGAGAAAGCATTTTGACCCTTACAGGGAATCCCTCAAAACGCTTTTTGAAGTTGTAATAGTGTTGGCGGGCAAGCAATGTGGTTGGCACGATTATGGCAACCTGTGCTCCGTTTTGGGCAACGATGAAAGCAGCTCTTAGTGCCACCTCTGTTTTACCAAAGCCAACGTCGCCACAGATTAAGCGGTCCATTGGCATGCCTTTATTTAAGTCCTCAATAACATCATTGATGGCATTAATCTGGTCATCTGTCTCTGTAAAGGGAAAGCCTGCGCAAAACTCGTCATAAACTCCTTCGGGGGGAATAAAGGTATCTGCCTTTTTAAGCTCACGCTCTGCTGCAATCTTAATGAGCTTTTCAGCAATATCGCGGATTTTTTGCTTCACCCTAGCCTTTTTAGCAGCCCAAGCACC
>JAISFX010000064.1 GCA_031263385.1 Lactobacillus sp. | reverse complement strand
TCCCTATTGGGGAAGCGATTGAGATAAAAGAATATGGCCAAAAGATTATTCTTATCGATGCTTACGATGAAAGTGGTAAGCCTGTTGCATTCAGGACTTACATCAAAGACCCTCATACGGGGTTGTATGAGTTAGGAGATTAAGCTTTCTTGTTCATAATGTTTTTGAGAGTCCTGCGTAGTTTTATACGCGGGGCTCTCTGTTTTTAAATGTATAGAAATTGGACTAGGCGTGGCCGATTTTGGTGGAGATTCTTGATAAATCTATGCCGATGCTTTTTACGGCAGCATCCCATTTATCTTCGTCTTTGGTTCTGAACACAAGCTCAGGGCTGGTCGGTAAAACAAGCCAGTCATTGTTAATAATCTCTTGCTCAAGCTGTTTGGGCGCCCAACTGGCATAACCCAAGGCAATGATGTTGTCCTTAGGGCCTGTGCCAAATGCAATGTCAGAAAGAATGTCTATAGATGATGATATAGCAATGACATCATCAATAACTACTGTATCTTCTTTTATGTAATCAGTAGAATGAATAACGAATCCCCTAACCTTCTCAAGCGGACCTCCACTATGGATATCAACAACGTTTAGGGAACTTGGCTTGGCTATAGGTAGTTGCTCTGCAAGGTCTGAAAAAGAAAACTCTTTAAGCCTTTTGTTTAAGATAAAGCCCATAGCTCCGCCAGAGTTATGCGAGCAGATATAAACAACTGAACGTGCGAATACATCCCCATTATCATCAAGCTTGGGGGTGGAAATAAGGCATTTACCTGTTAAATAGTCGTCATTAAAATTTGCCATTAATCTTCCAGTCATGTATTGTTTTTATCTAAAGGTTAACACAAGTTATATCATATCATATATATAGGTAACATCAAAACAAAATGTTAGGGGTAATCTCTAAAAAATGAAAAAATTTTTAATATTTCTGCTTTTTATGCTCGCTTTGGTGCCTACCGAAGTGTTTGCCGTTGAGGGGAGCGGGAAGATTATTTTAGACCTACAGGAAGATGAAGAAGATACCCGAAAGGTGACCCTTGTTGAACAAGTAGCCGCTGTTGTTGAGGTGGCTAAATTTTTTGAAAAAAATTATCCCGGAGATAAAATTGAAGAGGATCTTGAGGAGGATTTACAAAAGTTTTTCCCCAATGCGTCTAAGCAAAATATTTTTACTTTAGAGAAAACCGTCAGAAACGGTATTAAAATATATAGGACCGTTGTTGATTTTATTGACGACATAAAAGCAAAGATGATTGCACCAGAGCCTCCGACATTGATTGTTGATGATGATGAATATTTTGTATATGAAAAAAGAGATTACATAGAATCTGATGATTTGGTCGTTATCAATGACTTTAAAAAGGTGCTGCCATACACCAGCGACCCGAAGGAGAGACTTGCCTACGAAGCAAAGAAGAAAAGAGAGAACAAGGGTAAGCCTGAAGGCGGTTTTAAGAAGTTTTTGGATATGTTCTCTAATGTAAATCTTAAAAAGCTGCCATTCTATGGGGTAGTTTATGACAGCCCTATTACAGGAAGAGATGGTAGCGGTGAATGGGTGGAGGCAAAATCTGTATCTGCCAGAATTTTAACCAAGAGAAGTACTATTGATGGGGCTGAACAGCACAAGGCTGCAATACAGTTTAAACTACCGCCGAATCATTCTATATTATTGCAAGATAAAGACGAATTTGAAGCACTAACGATAGACTTGTCAGGGTCTGAGAATACAAGCTCTTTTAGTGTATTTAGCCCTGCCCCAGTGCGTAATTATGACTTTAATGATGAAGATGTCATAGGCCTCGGCGCAAGCTTTGCTGTGCCGTTTTTGGTTAATGTATTTTATATTGCTGACCCCGTTGAGTTGGTCGCTGATATTAAGGCATCTGTTTGCAACCCAATCGGATGCCACAAGGTTGAGCTCAAGCCGCAGATGGTATTATACCCTGGAGAGGGATATTTATCGGCATTCAGTAATCTGGTAGAACAAGCATTCACCAATCTGCCAAGCATTGACAGCAAAGATATCAAGCTTAAAAAAGCCGTAGTTAATAAGGGCGCAGAAGAAGGTGATGCTCAGAGCCTGAAAATGGTGTTTAAGGTATCTATTAAATCTTCAACGTTTAACGTTTTTATAAACAGTGCCGATAATATTAAGTTTCTGCCACCGATTACAAATTTGGATGGGCGAACAGTGACTGTTACATTTAAGGCTAAAGACCCAAAAGCTAATCTGACGGGAAAAGAATTTGACGTGATTGCCACTTTAGATCTGAAACAATCTTTACAGGCTAAAATTTATCCGGTTGAGGCATCAATATTCGACAGTGTGAGTAATAATTTATCATTCTCTGTAATGATACTGGCGTTTATTGCCGGAATATTGGCTAACATTATGCCATGTGTTTTTCCATTCTTTATCAGTCAGATGCTTCCGCAAAGCGGACGAAAGGAAAGGAAATATTTTGTTGGTGTAATTTGCGGAATTATAATATCTGCCGCGATGCTGGCCAGCGTGCCAGTTATTGCCGCTGAAAAAGGTTTGTTAATCGGCTATGGAATGCAACTGCGCAATCCGCTATTTTTGGCGGCGGCAATGTTTGCGATGCTTACCTTTATTATAGAGATGTTCGGGTGGTTTAAGTTTAAGATAAGTCCTCTTTTATTGGGAATGATAATGGTGCTTATGGCGATGATATTTGGCTCGCCATATATGGCCAAGGTTTTAGGTTTTGCCCTTGCTAAAAGTTATGTGGAGATTTATGTGCTGGGGCTGATAACAGCTATGGGGCTTTGCTTGCCTTGGGTGCTGCTGGCCATATGGCCATATAAATTTCCGCAGCACACAAACAATGGGCTGAGAAACACTTTGATATTTGCGTTGTGTGCTTCGTTTATCTGGCTGATGTTTGTTATAT
>JAISFX010000025.1 GCA_031263385.1 Lactobacillus sp. | reverse complement strand
TTTCTTTTTCCATTTTCTTTTTTGAAGCAACGTTTTGTGTGCCGGCTAGGTCGCGGTTCATTTCATTAAACATTCCGGCTTCTATTTTATTGTTTTCTTTCTGAAAATTTTTGACGGTGAGGTATGTGTCTTTGGGGTTGTTGAAAGCTGTATTGAAGTCTCTGCCCGGTAAAGCTTTGGCAAAGTCTTTTTTGAATTTTTCAAAAGAGTTTATGACATCATCAATGTTTGTAGTTTTTTTGAAGTCTTCGCCATATTTTAATTTGGCGTAGTTTTCAAATCTCTTTTTGTTTTGTTTAGCAAGGACTATGGCTTTTTGTTTTTCTCTTTCTTTTTGCATTTGGCGAAACTGCAAAAGGTTGTGAGATAGAATTTTGTAAGATTCATATTGGCCTAAGCTAAGGGGATGAGAATGGGTGGGGTAGTCATCCATCTTGCTTTGAATGGCTTTGCCTACGGCAGGAAATTCGTATTCTATTTTATCTTTTAATATTAAGATGTCGTTTCTATCTGCTTCTTTGGCAATGTAGAGGCCGTTGGCAATTTGTTTGCCGTCTAACATATGGTTGACATCGGCATAATGGCGAACGAACTTTTCAACAATGGGTTTTAGCTCTTCTATTTGTTCGTTTATTCGTTGGTCTTTAGTATAAATAAGAACTGTATCTGCGCGGTTTTCCCCTTGGGCAGCGGGAGCAGATTTGTATTCGCAGCGGTATTTTTCGGCGAAGTCATCAAGTTTTTCAAAGAGCTCGGGGGTTAGTGATACATTTAGGATAAAACGATGGCTTGGGATATGTTTTTTGTCGCGGCGGTCCTCAAAATAACCATGCCCGAATTTGCGAACCCAGCCGTCACGGTTGTTGTGGACATCATAAAGTTTGCCTTTGGCAGTTTGAGCTTTTTCTAATTTTTCTAATTTCTCGGGGTCTTCAATGTGGCTCATGTCAAAATCTGTGCCGACGGTGAAGTCTCTTTTGGAAGAATATATGGTTGAGGCTATGTAGCGCATTGCTTCCGGTGTATTCCAGTTTGTTTTTGCAATTCTAAGGACAACGGCATCATCTTCAATATCATTGCCACGAGTTTTGGGGCTGATGTTATAGGCAAAAACAGCTTTAGCGCGAAGATACATTTTATCAAGGAATCGTTCTTCTTCGGTTCTTTCAATATTGTTTTGTTTTAGAACTCTGTCATAGGTGTCTAAAAAATGTTGATGACCGGGTGCTATATCTTTGAAATAGTCTGTTATGTAGTCTTTATTATCTTCCATGCTAAAACCCTCAATTTAACGATGATAAATTATAACCCAAATTGTAAGCAATTAGGGTTAAATATTTGTTACATTGGGCAAATATTCTTAGTATAAGGAAGAGTTTTTGCCGTCTTTTATGATTTTTATAGACGGTGGGATGTTTATGAAACCATTTTCTTTTACAGTGGCTTTTCCTGATACTGTATCAAAGTCTTTAATGTTTTTGAGAATCCAATCTTTTATGCTGTCGTTGTCGGGGATGGTTTCTCCGTCTTTTAATTCAGCATTTTCATAAGCGGCAACAAGAATTTGAAGGTTGGCAGCAATATGGCCTGAGCAGGCGAGAGATGTCCAACCGGTTTTTTCTAAAAGTTCTTCCTCAAAAGCAGGTAATCCGGTCAAATTGCTGTCTACATACCAAAGTCCTTCGGCGATTTTCTTTTCTTCTGGAGTTAGTTCGCCAATGGCATCAATTGATGTGATATTATCATTGCGGCCGGTGATTTCTTTTAGTTGTTTTATGAACAAAAATGGAGAAGGAGGATAGCCTGAAATCATATAAAAATCATGTTTATTTTGTTCTGCTTTGGCAATGGCCATTTTGTAGTCTTTTTCGCCCATGTTGAAGTATTCTTTAAAGGCGATTTTTATGTTTGCATTTCTTAGGGCTTTTTCAATAATCTCATATTGCTCTCTGATGTCAGAATTATCAATAAATAGGGCTACGGATTTTATGCCTCTTTTTTGGAACTCTTTAGTAAGGATTTCTGCCTGATTCTCATAAGATGCAGTTGAGTTGAAATTATATGTTCCTTTGGCAGGATTTTCGCCAAATGCACAAGACATTCCGATTACGTTGTTTCTGTCGTTAATAGTGTTTGCAACATTAGCCATTAAGCCCCAAATAGAAAACACGGCTTTAACCTTGTCAGAGGCTATGAGTTTGTTGGTGGTAATGGCGGTTTTGTTGCCGTTCATTTGGTTGTCTTCAAAGACCAAATGATAGTTGTATTTTAGGTTGTTTTTATTTAGGGTTTCAAGTGTCATTAAAAGAGCTGCTTTTGTGGCTTGTCCAGCGTCTGCGGCATCTCCGGTCAGAGGCAGAGTTGCACCGATTTTTATGGTCGGTTTGGATGAAGTTTCTTCATGGTTCTTATTGAAAGAAATGTATGCAAAAACGGCTATGGAAATTGTGGCTATTAGGGCTATCAGCTTCTTCATATCTTGTTCCTTTTTCGAGGTTTTAATATTTAATAATAATATTCTATTATTATTATTAAATATTAGTTATGAAGACAGTGAATAAAAAAGTGTTTTATTTACTGTTTTTTAAAGAGTTTGTTGTAGTCTATAAACATGTTAAGTGCCGGCGTGTGAAAAAGGAGCCGGCGTGTGAAAAAGACTCTACTATTGCTTATAATTTTACTGGGCAGCGGGTTTTGGTATTTTAATCAGCAGAAAAATGTAACAGATGAAGGGCGTGCGATTGTGAAAATTGGCGCGACTTTGCCGTTGACCGGTGATGGTTCTGAAGCGGGACAGGTCACAAAAGAAGCGTTGCAATTGATGCTTGAGCATCTTGAGCAAAGAGGGTTGAAGTATGATTATCAGTTGATTTTTGAAGATAACCAGATGAACCCTAAAATGACAGCAACAACTACAAACAAATTAATCGGCTCTGACAAGGTTAAAGCTGTTTTATCTTTTTGGGGAGTTATGAGCAATGTGGTTTCTGCGATTGCAGATAAAAATCAGGTGATAAGCATGTCTTGTGCATTTGGCGAAAATGCTACAAACGGAAAATATAACTTTAATTTTATGCCGACATATGAAAGTCAGGCAGAAGTTTT
>JAISFX010000121.1 GCA_031263385.1 Lactobacillus sp. | reverse complement strand
TGCAATAAGAGCAAACAACGAATTGGCAGGAAAAATCCAAGTAAGCGGTGTTCCTACTATGGTGTTGAATGGCAAGGTTCTTCAGACTATTGATGAGGCGGTTATTCAGGAAGCTATTGACGCTGCCAGAAAATAAGACCGCAAAGCGCTTGTCATACTTGATGTTTTCTCGCTTATGTGGCTATTTGCACATAGCGCTCTAAAACATCTTCGTAGCACAAGTACTTATCGGTCTTAAGATATGTTGACCAGAAAAAGCTCCCGAGTAATCGGGAGCTTTTTTGTTATAGTATTGTCAGTTTTGAGTGAAGTGTTCCTACTGTTTGAAATAAAGTTAATATGACAGAGGCGGGTATAGGGTATATTTCCTTGATTTTCGTATAATATTTATATATAGTTTCTGAAATTAAAACAAAATTTGAAAAACTGGAAAAAGAGATGAAAAGAATAATTATCACCGGCGGAAGTGATGGGCTTGGAAAAGAGTTTGCAAAGCTTTGTATAGCAGAAGGAATTGAAATAGTTTCGCTTTCGCGCCATAAACCTGATTATCCCTGTGTACATATACTAACAGACCTTGCTGATGATAAGGCAATTGCATCGGCGGCGACAATAATAAAAGAGAAGTATGCTGAATTTGATGCATTGGTAAATTGTGCAGGCTTAATTAGTATTCAAAGGCCAAATGAAATTACATATGAAGAGTTGGAAGCAACAATGAAGGTAAATTCTCTTGCTCCTATATTTTTGACCTCGCAGTTATTTGATTTGATAAAGAAAAATGAGGCCGATGTTATAAATGTGGGCTCAACAGTTGGTCTAAAAGCAGGGGCTTTAAGCCAACAAGCATATACTACATCTAAATGGGCAATTCGTGGAACAAGTGCCAGTTTTGAGCAAGAGCTTGCAAAAACAAAGTCTCGTGTGATGCAGTTTAATGTTGGGGGTATGAATACCAAGTTTTGGAATAAGTATAATGGTTCAGTAATTGAAAACCCTGACGAATGGATGAAGCCGGAAGATGTGGCTGCGGTTATGCTTTATGCTTTGAAACTGCCAAAGCAGTTGGAGATAAGTGATATTGCAATAACTAGAAAAAAGGCATAAAACTTTGCTTGCTTATTTGATTGGATTGCTTAGTTCTTCGCAAGAACAGGAGACACTAATTGTTTCTCTCAATCATGTAGTCGGCTAGGAGTTTTAAGTTGATAGCTTTGTCGCCAAAAATGGCTAGAGACTTTTTGGCATCATCAACTAATTTATGAGCAATCTCTTTTGATTTTTCAAGGCCATATAAGCCTACAAAAGTTATTTTGCCTTGCTCTTTATCTTTGCCTAAGGTTTTGCCCATAAGCTCTGGGTTGCCCTCTACGTCTAAGATGTCATCGGCGATTTGGAAGGCCATGCCGATTTTGCGTGAATAATTTATTAGGGCGTTTTTCTCGGTCTCTGCGGCATTGCCAAGGACAGCACCGGCTTCACAAGCATAGCGGATTAAACGGCCGGTTTTCATTTCTTCAATTCTTTTGATTGTAGCTTCATCAGCAGCGGTCTCTTCGGATATGATATCTAGCATTTGGCCAGCAATCATGCCGTCAAAAGCACCGGCAGCACTACTGAAAAGTTTGACAAGTTCTGCGCACTTTTCTTCTTTTGACAGAAGCTCAAAGGCATAAGTTAAAAGACCATCTCCGGCAAGTACGGCAGTGGCTTCATCAAACTGTTTGTGGCATGTTGGTTTGCCTCTGCGCAGGTCGTCATTATCCATGCAAGGGAGGTCATCATGTATTAATGAATAAGTGTGGACACACTCTAATGCCAGAGCAGTGTTTAATGATTTTTCCAGCGGCAACCCAAACAGGGAGGATGTTTCAGATACGAGGAAAGGTCTCATTCTTTTGCCGCCGTTGCTTAAGGAATAATGCATGGCCTCAACAACTCTTTTCTCTTTGCCTTCAGGCATGGGAAAATGTTTGGAAATCTCTTGGTTGAATCTGTCTGAATAGGCAGAGATAACTTTTTTTATATCACTCATCAATGCTCTCTAAAGTGGTGGTTTTGATTTCGCCGTCGGGGCTGATTTCGATTTTTTCAATTTTCATTTGTGCAGATTTTAATCTGTCTTCGCAGAATTTTTTTAAAGCTACGGCTTTTTCATAAGCGCTGACAGCATCATCTAGTTTAGTACGGCCAGATTCCAGTTCTCTGACAATTGTCTCGAGTTGGGAAAGGGCTTCTTCAAAATTTAAGTTTTCAACTTCATTATTCATATCAATATCCTTTTTTGTTTGTTT
Source organism: Lactobacillus sp. (assembly GCA_031263385.1). GTDB lineage: Bacteria > Pseudomonadota > Alphaproteobacteria > RF32 > CAG-239 > JAISFX01. Next base: position 991 of record JAISFX010000121.1, on the reverse strand, counting down.
TAACATATATCATCTCATTTCAGATATCAAGAATTATAACTTTTATATACTTAGGTTTTAGGACTATAAGTTATATATCAATTGGCTTTACTACAACTTATGCGAACGCCTTGGAAATGCTAATTTAGAAGGAGGTAAACAATTATTTAGGAGGCGATAATGAGAAAGGAATTGATTGGTAAAGCAGCCAAAATCTTGAAAGCATTGGGAAATGAGAAGAGATTGCAAATTGCTTATATTTTGCTAGATAAAGAGCTAAAAGTTGGAGATTTGGAAAAGTTGGTGGGATTGTCTCAGTCAGCGTTATCACAACATTTGGCAGTATTGCGTGAGGCAGAGGTTGTTAAAACCAGACGCGATGCGCAGACAATATATTATTCAATATGCAATGATAAAGTTGTAAAAACTTTGCTGCTTTTGGATAATCTTTATGCTAAAATTTATTAAAAAAAGGCCCTCATGAGAGGGCTTTTTTTATGATATATCTATAGAATTTTTATCTTTGTTGTAGCTAATGCTTAGCTTACCTTCTCTTAGACGTTCGGCGTCTTTACCAAAAATTTCATAACGCCAGCCCTTGAGTATGGGGTTGTTTTTGTCTTGAAAAGCGCTGAATGCTTTAAGGTCATCTTCATTAGCGATGAGGCGTGCGACAACACCTTGCTCGGTGCTTCTGATTCTTAAAAGAAGCTTTAGCAGCTCAAGCAAAGTTGATGAGCCGGTATTGTATTTTTGCTCTTTCTCAAGTTTTACATATTCATCCTTAGAGATTTTGTTGGCCTTTTGGAGGGTTTCTAGAATTTCTTCTCCGATTTTGCCACGGGCGATGTCTCTACGCATGCTGCGAACGTCTTCAAGTTCTTCAACGCTTATAGGGTTCATGGCGGCAATGTTTAAGAGCACTTCGTCTTTGATAATAGACTGGCGGATTGTGTCTTTTTTCTGGGCTCTAATTTCTCGCCATTTAGCAAGTTCTCTGAGAATGGTTAAA
>JAISFX010000171.1 GCA_031263385.1 Lactobacillus sp. | reverse complement strand
TCATGACACCCTCCCTTAAATAAACACTTTCTTATTATTATTTTATCACACACATAGGTTAAATAATAGTTACACTAATATGAAAAGTATTTCTGTCTAAAAATGTTATTGCTAAGGTGCGGAAAATATGATATATTGTGGCAAATTGTACAAAAAACGAGGGTTTTATGCAGTTAACCAGAGAAGAAAACTTAGAATTAATCCGTAATAGTTTGGCAGAGCTTTTAGGTGGCGATGAACATGAGCTGAGAGACAGACAGCATCAGGCTTTGCTTAAGCTTGCCATATCTGAAGGAAAGGAGTTTTTTGAGGGGTATTTTAACCACGCAACAGGCTCTGGCAAAAGTCTTGAGATGGCAACACTGGTAAAATCGTTCCGTTCTGCGAATTCTAAGCAAAAAACCATAATTTTAGAAGAATCTGTAAAAAAGGTTACAGATATTGCCGAAGATTACACTAATCCCGATAATGTTGAGTATATTGGCGAGGGAATGGAGGTTATCGGCAGGTTTAATAAAGACCACAAAGACATTGATAAGCCGATTATTGTTGCGACCTATGCATCGTTAAAGAATTTATTGAAAGAAATAGACCCTGATGAAGTTGGGTTGGTTATTGCTGATGAGGCTCATAAAGGCTTGTCAGAAGCCAGAATGGAGAATATTAAATCATTTGAGAATGCTTGTATATATGGTTTTACGGCTACTCCTAAATATAGTGAGAAAAAGCAATTAAAAGAGTTTTTGAATAATGAAATTGATGAGCTTACATTAGTAGAGGGTGTTGAAAAAGGGCTTAACTGCTCGGTAAAGAATATTTTGCTTGTTTCTGATGTGGCTGTTGATTTAAGCAAGGTTAAAAAGAATAATCGCGGAGATTATGATGAGGAAGAGTTTGATAGAGCTGTAGGCAGGGCTCATAGAGAAGAAATTAAGCATAAAATAGTTGAGTTTTGGGCTAACTTTGAAGATGAAGAGACAGGAGAAAAAGCCCGAGACCGTATGAGTATGGTTAACTGCACCACTTTAGAGAGGGCAGAGGCGCAAGTGAAGGCTTTTAATGATTATATGGGACATGTGGTTGCCAAGGCAGTGGGTTCTCATATGAATGATGAAGAGCAAGAAAAAATATTAAACGAATTTGAAAGTGGAAAGTTTCCGGTTATTGTGCAGGTTAACACCATAGGTGAGGCATATAATAACCAAAGATTGTCATTATGTATTAATGAGCCAACGGGCTCGTTTGTAAGAGCAGGGCAGAGACCGGGGCGTGTGATGAGGCTTGACCCCGATAACTTGTATAAAAAAGCATGGGTTGTTGATGTTGTGTTTAAGCACCCTGACTTTAAGGATGACGAGATTATTATTGCAGCAGAGAAAAATCGTCAGGTCTTGTTTGGACATATTCTGGGTAAGTTTGAAGTTAATTCGGATAAAAGAGATGGCTTTGAAAAGGCCTTAATTAATAAGAGGACTTATAGTAACAAGACGGTTGGCCACTTGGATTTGGACGGCTTTAGCATAATATCAAAAACCAAAGAACTGTTTGATATTGAAAATGCTGCGGCGGTTTGGAAGGAAGAGCATGTTCTGCCTCCTAAGGGCGGGTTTATGAGGACAGCCTCTGAAGTTAGCAAAATACTTTATGCCGGTAATCCTTATATTATCGAGATGCTGAGAAAGCATAGAAATGAGGTTTTAACAGATAAGGACGGTAAAGAAATTCCTTTGGCATTAGAAGTTTTTCATGCTGCAAAGAATATATTTGTTCTAAACGGTGTTGGCGATAAAGTTACTGATAACCATATTTTGAAGAGGTTTGCAGAAGTGTCAGGTATTCCTTTTAGAGATGATGTGCTTACAAATGATGATGTTGTAGATAAATTAAAAATTGATGACCTGAGAAAGATTTTTGTTGGTAAGCCTGGTAAAATTAAGGACAAGATGGGAGAGCTGGAAGGAGTTGAATTTGCTGAAGGGATTCCGCTGGTTATTGCTGTTTCTCTTAGCGGGAGAGCATCTTATGTTTTGAATCAGGTAAAAGATAAAGCTGCTAATAAGGCGATAATTGATATGTTTGCAGAGAAATCAGGCTTGGAACGCAGGGATGAGCAGATTGTTAAAACCAAGTTTATGATGTCTGCGAATGAGATGTCTGATGTGTATGTGGGAGAAGCTGCAAGATTTAGAAAACAGATGCAGCCGTTTTGTGAAGAAGTTTTGAAAGATGAAAACGGCAAGCCGGTTCTTGATGCAGAAAATAACCCCATTCCGATAGCAATAGAGATGAAGGTTGGCGGGCGTGATTCTATAGTAATGAATGGTATCGGCGATGAAAAAATTGATGCAGCCATAAGAGAATATTGTGAAAACAAACTGAACTTAGTTCGTAAAGGTGAACTGCCTTCTAAGAATAAACATATGCGCTCAAAAGGTGATTTGAGAACCGAATATTTGGGTGGAGAGAGAGTTCTTGAAGAGACTATGGAGAATAGTTTTGGTAAGTTTATAGAGGTAGATGGCAGCAAAGTCCCTGTAATTGTTAAGGCTTCTGCAGGTGGACAAAATGCCTTTTTCCTAAACGGTACAGGCAATGAGGAAACTGATGAAGCAATTCAGCAATTTTTTGAAAGAGATAATGGGCTGGTTAATAAAAGAGATGTTATTGCAAAAAATAAACATTGTCTCAATGCCAAAGATTTAGATGAATTTTTTATTGGTGGTGTGGTGAAGATTAGGGAAGCTTTAGAAGGCTTGCAGGATAAAAATCTTAAAGACGATAATGGAGAAAGTGTTCTGGATGAAAACGGAGAAGAGATTCCTCTGGTGATGAAGATAGATCTGGGTTTGAAAAAGTCTTATTTATGTTTGAACGGTACAGGCAATGAAGAAACTGATGCGATGATTAAGAAGGCTTTTGAGCAGTCATCTGGTCTTTTGAAAAGAGAAGGTGTTATTGAAAAAACAGAGTATATGAAGTCTCCGATAGAGTTGAGAAAAATATATATTGGTGAGGAGAAAAACTTTTCTCAAAGGATTAAAGAGCTTGAGGGTGTTATTATAAAAGGGGATAACGGTGAAGATATCCCTATGGCAATTTGGGCCAAGAATAGGGGGCCGATATCTTTGGTTTTGAACGGTACAGGAGATGAAGAAACCGACAATAAAATTGCAGATATTTTTGCTAATGGGCATTTTGTTACCAGAGAATATGCAAGTAATAAATATAAGCATGTGTTGACAACAGGGGCTTTGATTGATGTTTATGAGGGGGAAAGGAAATCTATTATAAACGGTTTGAAAAAGGCGAGTGAACATGTTTTGTTAGATGAGCTTGGCGGCACTGTTTTAGATGACGATAATAACCCTATACCAATAGCATTTGAATCAGAGATTGGCAGGAAAGGGACTTATGTTCTGAATGGTATTGGTGATTCTGATATTGACCAGATAATTATGGACCAGTTTACACAAATTAGCGGATTGAAACCCAAACAGCAGAACAAAGTTAGTGTTAATGATATGAGAAGTCTTTTTGGGGGTAGGTCTTAATCTTTAATTATGAAGCCGCCGCCAAGAACGTGAGTGTCTTGGTAGAAGCAGCAACCTTGCCCGGGAGCAATGCCTGCAAAAGGTTCTTTGAGGCTAACCTCGGCCATGTTGTTATCTAAAAATGTTACTTTAGCATCAATTAAATTTTGGCGAGAACGGAGCTTTACTTTTAAGTTTATCTCTTTTGGTTTATCTTCTCCCAACCAGTTAATCTCATTAATTAAGAGCTTGTTTTTAAACAAATCATCTTTGTCGCCGACAATTACTTGATTGTTTTTGGCATCAATTCCGCAGACATAGAGAGGGTCTCCGCCCCCAATGCCCAAGCCTTTTCGCTGGCCTATGGTATAGTTGATAATGCCATTGTGTTTGCCTAAGACTTTACCTTCTTTGTTAACGATATCTCCTTGTTTTAAAACTAGGTTTGGGTTGATTTTGTTTATCAGCTCGACATACTTTCCTTCAGATACAAAGCAGATGTCTTGACTGTCGGATTTTTTATGAATGTCGAGGCCAATCTCGGCCGCAATGGCGCGAGTTTGCTCTTTGGTATAATTAGCCAAGGGGCAGCGCAAACGCTGTAAGATGTCTTTTTCTATGGCAAAAAGAAAATAACTTTGGTCGCGGGTTAAGTCTTTAGCGCGATGAAGCTCTATGCCGTTTGGGGTTTCTCTTAAATCTGCATAATGGCCGGTTACAATTAAATCTGCGCCCAAGTCTATGGCCTTGCGTGCTAGAATGCCGAGTTTAATCTCGCGATTGCACATGATGCAAGGAGAAGGGGTTAGGCCTTCTAAATAGCTGTCAGAGAAGTATTTGACGACATATTGATAAAAGTCTTTTCTTAGGTCTAAAAAGTGGTGAGGAATGCCAATTTTGTCGGCTACAAGCTTGGCGTCTTGAATTGATGATAGCTCTGGTTTGTACGGAGTATCAAGCAAGTCCATGGTAATGCCAAAGACATCATAGCCTTCTTTTTTGAGCATGTAGGCAGTGGCAGATGAATCGACCCCGCCAGACATGGCTACACATACTTTTGTTTTGTTATTTTTTGGCATTTTTCTTGTTCTTTAGGGTTTTTACTTCTTTTTTAAGGTCTTCAATCTCTTTGCAGAGGGTTTCTAAGGTGTCTTCCATTCCGTCTTTGCTGATGCCATAAGCGCAAAAGTCTTTGCTCTTTTTGGGGCTTCCAACTTTATGTGCGGCAAGGCCGACAACGGTTGCATTGGGCTCTACGTCTTTGACTACAATTGCTCCAGCACCGATTTTTGCATTGTTTCCGACATTAATAGGGCCTAGGATTTGGGCGCCGCTGCCGATGATTACATTATTGCCAATGGTGGGGTGGCGTTTTTTGCCTTCTTTGCCAATGACAGAGGTTCCGCCAAGGGTAACGCCTTGATATATGGTGACATTGTCGCCGATTTCGGTGGTTTCGCCAATAACGACCCCCATGCCGTGGTCAATAAACAGTCCTTTGCCGATTCGCACCGCCGGATGGACCTCTATGCCGGTTAAAAAGCGCGAAAATCCTGATATGACTCGGGCGGTGACTTTCCAATTGTGATTCCATAAAAAATGAGATAGTCGGTGGAAAATGAGGCTGTGCAAGCCTGTAGAGCAAATTATTGCCTCGAGTTTTGATGATGTTGCGGGGTCGCGCTCAATTACAGCATTAATCTCGTCCATTATTGACTTGTTTTTT
>JAISFX010000033.1 GCA_031263385.1 Lactobacillus sp. | reverse complement strand
TAAAATGGATGAGAGCATTTTGATAGTGGTTGATTTGCCGGCGCCGTTAGGGCCGATGAAAGCGACTCTTTCACCTTTTTTGATGGAAAAAGAGATGTTATCAACCGCATTTATGGTTTTGAACTCGGGTTTAAACAGGTTTCTTATAAAGCCTGCATCCTTCTTAACCTTAAATTTTTTGCTTAATTTATTAATTTCGATGATGTTTTGCATTTTTTTATCCACTTTTTAAATCTTCCAAAAGTATAGAGAAATCTTGCTTTTTGGCAAGATTTATTTTGATGAATTGAGGCCGTTTTTAAAATAATGCTTGTCAAAGGGTATAAAATTGTGTTAGTGAATCACTCACAGGCAATTGAGTCTGAAAATTTGTTTTAATAAAATTGAGGTTTATCATATGACTGATACAGCTAATCGCGTTAAAAAAATCGTTGCAGAGCACCTTGGTGTAGAGGAAGCTAAAGTAACTGATAACGCTAGTTTCATTGACGATTTAGGCGCAGATAGCCTAGATACAGTAGAATTGGTTATGGCTTTTGAAGAAGAATTTGGTGTAGAAATTCCTGATGAAGCAGCTGAGAAAATTCTTACTGTTAAAGATGCTATCGATTATCTTGCTAAGAATGCATAAATCTTTAGGATTTAAATGAAAAAGACAAAACTCGCTGATTTTGTAATGAGGCGAGTTTTGTCGTCAATATACGGTTATAAAGAGGTGATTTGATGAGAAGAGTTGTTGTTACCGGAATTGGTATAGTTTCTCCGTTTGGTAGAGGAATTGAACATAACTGGAAAAGCGTTTTGAGCGGAAAATCTGCTATCAAAACTTTGCAGGGGTTGGATTTAAAAGATATTCCTGTGACTATCGGCGGACAAGTTCCTTGGGGAAAAGAAGAGGGGCAGTTTGACCCTGACACTATTATGGAGCCTAAGGACCAGAGGAAAGTAGACAATTTTATATTGTACGGTTTGGCTGCAGGCGATGACGCATTTAAGGATTCCGGCTTGAAGCTTGAAACTGATGAAGATAAAGACAGAGCAGGCGTTATGATGGGAGCCGGTATTGGTGGCTTGCAGACGATTTATGAGAACTCTGTTGCATTTGCAGAATCCGGCATTAAAAAGATTTCTCCGTTTTTTATTCCGGCAAGTCTTATCAATTTAATTTCTGGAAATTTATCTATTAAACACGGTCTTAGAGGGCCGAACCATGCTTGTGTTACAGCATGTTCTTCAGGTACGCACGCTATTGGCGATGCTGCCAGAATGATTGTTATGGGTGATGCAGATGTTATGGTTGCCGGTGGTGCAGAATCTGCCGTTAACCCAATCGGGTTGGCAGGGTTTGCCAGAATGAGAGCCGTTACAGCAAACTTTAACGATGCTCCTGAGAAGGCTTCTCGTCCTTGGGATAAAGACCGTTCAGGTTTTGTTATGGGCGAAGGTTCGGGCGCATTGGTGCTGGAAGAATTAGAGCACGCAAAAGCACGCGGTGCGAAGATATATGCAGAAGTTATCGGATATGGAATGAGTGGTGATGCTTATCACATTACAGCTCCGTCAGGGGATGGTGCATATAGAGCAATGAAAATGGCGGTGGAACATGCAAAAGAGCATGGTGTTGAGCCGGCAGATATCGGATATATTAATGCTCATGGTACGTCTACTCCAGCAGGAGACGTGTTAGAGGCTCAGGCTGTGAAGAAATTGTTTGGCGATGCGGCGACTAAGGTTTCTGTTTCTTCTACAAAATCTTCTATCGGTCACCTTCTTGGTGCAGCCGGCGCAGTTGAGGCAATATTCTCTATCCTTGCAATCAGAGACCAGATTTGTCCTCCGACACTGAATTTGGATAATGTTGAGGAAGAGATTGCTGACATGGACTTTGTTCCGCATAAAGCAAAAACTAAAGAGTTGAAGGCTGCTATGTCTAACTCGTTTGGTTTTGGCGGAACCAATTCTTCATTAGTTTTCAAAAAGTTTGAGGACTAATTTAGAGGATTTGCAAAAGGGCTTTATACTTGTAATTTTTGCCTGAGTAACTATTTGTCATGACGGTTTAAAAATCACAGAGTAGCGAGCCCTTTTATTAAGTTTGCGGATGGTTTATTTTTTAGGGATAGTCCATGTTAAAAAAAATTGTCGTATTATTTGTATTTTTGATATTTTTTGCCCTCTTGGGGGTATATACCTTTGATAAACAGACTACATCTTTTGGTCCGTCAAGAGAGACCACATCTGTAATTATTCCTAAAGGGGCAGGGTCTCGTATTGTGGCCAATAAATTGACAGAGGCGGGGGTTGTAAGCTCACCGTTGTTTTTTAGAATTTTAGCGCGAATAAAAGGTGTTGATACACAATTAAAGGCTGGGGAATATGAGTTTCCGGCCAGAATATCTATGATTGATGCTTTAAACAAAATGGCCAGCGGAGATGTGGTATATCATAGGATTACGCTTCCGGAAGGAAAGACTAGCAGACAATTTTTGGATTTGATAGATGCTCATCCGCTGCTTAGCGGAGAGATTGGTGTGTATGCTGATGAAGGGGAGATGTTGCCAGAGACATATTCTTTTACAAGAGATACTCCAAAAGATGAGGTCGTGCGCCAAGCCAAAGAGGCTATGGACAAGATTGCAAAAAGGGCATGGGAAAACAGAGAAGATGGATTGCCGTTGAAAAATATTAAGCAGATGATTGTTCTTGCCTCTATAATTGAAAAAGAGACTTCTGTCCCGAGCGAGCGTGGATTGGTGGCGTCGGTTTTTGTGAACCGTTTAATTAAAGGGATGAGATTGCAGACAGACCCTACGGTTATATATGCCATTACCAATGGAGAGGCAGAACTTGGCAGAGCTTTGACCAGAAAAGATTTAAAATTTGATAGTCCGTATAATACATATCTTTATTATGGGCTTCCTCCCGGACCGATATGTAATCCTTCAAGAGAATCTATTATGAAGGCTGTTAATCCTGATTTTTCAGACTATTTGTATTTTGTGGCAGATGGTACAGGCGGGCATGCTTTTTCAAGAAGCCTGAATGAACATAATAGGCGTGTGTCTGAGTGGCGAAAAATTCGCTCTACGGCAAACTAATACAGAAATTGCATTTATGTATCTGGTTTGTATGTGTTTAAAATTTCTTTTTAAATCATAGGGTTAAGTAATTGCTTTTTGAGGGTTTGCGGACTCGGTGGAAAAGCTAATAAATTTAACTTGCTTTTTATGTTTGTCATGATAACTTCAAACCATAGTTTTACTATTATGATTTGGATAATATCAGACACATTAGTGTCAAAATATAGATTTGTTTAATAAAATTATTTTTGTAACATGAAGACACAAGTAAAAAATGGTGAAAGTTTTGCTAGTATTGCAAATGCACCCGGAGTTGATGTGCACGTAGTTGTGAGTTTTAAAAGGAGTGGCCAAAACCCTCATCCTAAGACAAAGAAAGTAACTAAATATGTTTCTTTTGTTGTTGAGAATTGGGACAAGCTCTTGATTAAAAGGAACTTCATTTTTTGGGAAGGAACTCTCGAATATGAAGCCTTGCTTACAGTGAAAAATGGCCAAGAAATCATTATCAGATATGATGATGAGAATAAAAAATATCCGTTTTCGGATATAAGGCCTGTTGAATCAGCTTCGTAAGAAAATTAGAATCATAGTATTATAGCAGTGCACAGCTGTAATACTATGATTCACCGGTTTATTCTTTGTATTATGTATAGAGACTGCTCAATGGCAAATTTTTGCCAAGGTTTTTTGCATTTTATTTATTTTATCTTTTTATAATCAAGAAAAACAGCTCTGCGGCCCTCGCGGATTGCTTTTTGCTGATATTTAGTTTTTACCCAGTCAGATGGCTCTTTGCGCCAATCATCAGATGTTTTGGCGGTCCATTCAAAGTCAGGAAAGGCATTTAGCTGTCTTAAAGTCCAGCCTTTATATACTTTGTGGTCGGTGGCAACGCGCAATATTCCACCAATTTTTAATATGCGTGAAATTTCTTTTAAGTTATCAGGATTTATAAAACGTCTGTCAGCATGGCGTTTTTTTGGCCATGGGTCAGGAAACAAAACAAATACTTTGCTTATTGAGTTGTCGGGGATTTGTGCAAACAGAAGTCTTACATCATCATCCCAGACGCGGATGTTATCAACTCTATCAGTTGTTAGGGTAATGTTTTCGGGCAGGTTTGAACCTTCTTTAATTCCGGTTATTAAGGACAAGAGGTTGGCTACACCGTTTTGAAAAACTTCTGCACCGATAAAGCCGATTTCAGGTTTTTTGAGGGCTTGTCCGGCAAGGTGTTGCCCGTCACCAAAGCCAATTTCAAGATAGATGTCTTTGGGCTCTATACCAAACTTAACAGGGGATGCAAACTTTACTTTAGGTAAAAAACATTCAAGCAGAGAGGTTTTGGCCTTTCTGACCTTGCGGCCTTTGCGTCTGCCGTAAAATTTTGGTTTTGAACCGGCTGAGGTTTCCACGCCGTTATGCTCCCCGCAATGATTGTTATGCTTTGCAAGCATTTTTGAACTCGTCAACCAGATATAATTTCTCCCAGCTAAAGTGGCCTTCTGCTGTTGGCTTGCGGCCAAAGTGACCATAAGATGAAGTTGGGGTGAATATTGGTTTATAGAGGTTTAGAGTTTTGATTATGCCTTGAGGAGTTAGATCAAAGTTAGATTTAATGAAGTCTAAAATCTTTGAACAATCAACCTTATGTGTTCCCTTGCAGTCAATGTATAATGACAGAGGGTCTTTTATGCCGATAGCATAAGAAACCTGAAGCAAACATTCATCAGCGATACCAGAGGCGACGATGTTTTTGGCAAGGTAACGAAGCATATATGCTGCGGAACGGTCAACCTTTGTTGAATCCTTGCCAGAGAAAGCTCCGCCACCGTGAGGGGCATAGCCACCATAAGTGTCAACGATGATTTTGCGTCCGGTTAAGCCGGTGTCTCCATCAGGGCCACCGATTACAAAGCGGCCGGTAGGGTTGATTAAGATGTCATGATCGTAAGGCATCCAACCGTTAGGAAGGCTTTCTTCAATATATTTTTTTACAATCTCGCGGACTTGTTCTTGTGATAAGTCTTTATGGTGCTGAGTTGATACAACAATCTTTTTTACACCAACAGGGATGTTATTAGCGTATTCCAGAGTTATCTGGCTTTTGGCGTCAGGCTCTATGCCTGATACTTCGTTATTGTGTCTGGCACGGCTTAAGTTTTGTAAGATTTTGTGTGAAAGGTGAATTGCCAATGGCATGTATTCTGATTCAAAGCCTTTTTCATTTTTGGCATAGCCAAACATTATGCCTTGGTCGCCAGCACCAAGATTATCTACGCCCATAGCGATATCTGATGATTGTTGGTGAAGAAGGTTGGTTATCTCTACATTCTTCCAGTCAAAACCGTCTTGCTCGTAGCCAATTTCTTTTATGGTTTGTCTGATTGTTTCTTCAATCT
>JAISFX010000170.1 GCA_031263385.1 Lactobacillus sp. | reverse complement strand
GACGATATATATGTGCTGACGACGCTTGACCAAGATATTCAATATGCGGCAGAAGAAATTTTGACCAACGCTATAAACAAAAATAAAGAAACCAGAAATGTGACCCAAGGTGCCGTGGTGGTGCTTGATTATTTTGGTGGTATCAAGGCCATGGTCGGTGGAGTTGATTATAATAAGTCTCAGTTCAACAGAGCGGCTCAAGCCCTTAGACAACCGGGCTCCTCGTTTAAGCCGTTTGTTTATTTGGCAGCGTTTGAACAAGGCTGGAAGGTTATGGATAAGGTCGATGACTACCCTATTGAGATAGGTAAATGGAAGCCAGAAAACTATGATAAAAAACATTATGGAGAAGTTACATTAATGATGGCTTTGACGAAGTCATTGAATCTGGCAACAATTAACCTGACAGAGACAATAGGCAGAGACAGAGTTATAAGGCTTGCTAAGAAGATGGGAATCCGCTCTAAGATTAATAATTCGCCATCGCTGGCGCTGGGCTCTTTTGAAGTGACAATGCTTGATATGGTATCGGCATATGCAACAATGGCTCATCGCGGATATGAGGTGAGGCCGTATTCTATTCATGAGATTTATACCAAAGACGGATATCAGCTCTATATGAAAGACAGTTTTAATAAGCATAGAATCGTTGATAAAGAAGCTACGCGTAAACTTACCGAGATTATGGAAAATGTGATTAAAAACGGAACAGGTAAAAGAGCAAATTCTCCAAAGCTTAAATATAAGGCCGGAAAGACAGGAACATCTCAAGATTATCGAGATGCATGGTTTATTGGCTGGACTGATAAATATATATGCGCAGTATGGGTTGGCAATGACGACAACTCGCCAACTAAGGGTGTTGGCGGTGGCGGACTGCCCGCAGAAATTTGGCGCGATATTATGGTAAAAGCGCAAGAGAGAAAATAGTTATTCTCCCAAGCCTTTGCTCGGCTTAGTGATTGGCTTAACAGTGGTGTTGAAGTCTATGGGGTCATAAGCTCCGAACTCTGCCTTAACTTTACTTATTTCTTTATATGACTTGGTTTCATAAGCTTTTGCAATCAAATCAAACCTGCCTTGCTCATCCTTGCTAAGCCCAAGGTCTCTTAGGAAGCCTTGGCTCAATGTTCCTTCTCCGTCTGTTAAGAAATAACCTTTGAAATTCTTCTCATACATTTTTAAGGATGCATATTCTTCAAGAGCGGCCAGCTTAAATCTGACTTGAGGGTTGTCGTTTGCCTCTATAGACGGCTTGGTGTCTCCGGGCACAAGACCTTTCTCTTTGGCGAGTTTGATTATGTTTTCATCCTCTTTATTGCCGCGAGCAAAGTCTGTGGTAAAGCCTGAATATTCATATTTATCAGATATTCTAAAGCATGATGACATAGTAATGCCTTTTACCGGATTTTTTGAATATAAATCACGTATGTTGTAAATTGTTTTATTTAAGTCATCCGAAGAACCTATACAGATGTCGTAACTTGTTCTGAATTTTGGGGTAGAGCCAGCAATTTCTCCGCCAGATCTTACATAGCCTATGTTGTGCTCATTTAGATATTTATTAAGCTCGCTTGTGAAGCCATTATGCTCGTCTTTATTTGCTGAAGCAGGAAGGGCTATGGATATTCTCCAGCCTTTTTTGTTTATTCCTCGGCCGATGTTAGTGTGCCCGTCTTTGCTTCTGAAATTGGTATTGTCCAGACGGCTTCTATGCCTTTTATTTTTATGATATTCAAGCTCTAATTCCTGTGCAGGGGTTCTCTTGTCAGCCCCTATCGCTTGCAGCTCTTTAATGCGTTCATCAAGAAGCCTATCTTTATCTGTGGCGGGGTTAGGAGAGGTTGTTTTTTCCGGTTTAGCCGGGGTTGGTTTTTCAGGCGATGCCTTTAGCTCTTCTATGGTAGCGATGTTGTTTATGTTTCTTAACTGAAGAACTACGTCTTTATCATTCTTGGCTAATGCTGCTAAGAACTTTTTGCCAACTTCTTCATAGCGGGCAAGATTGCTGCCTGCAACTCTTCCGTGGAAATCTCCGCTTTTCTTAAAGTTTTCATCACTGGTATAGCCGTTTCCGCAGAAGGTTTTATAGGCTTTAGATGCGACAAATGTCTCTAGATAAAAGAGCTTAAACTGGGTTGTTGGGCTTTGATTTGCCTCAATCGGATATTTTACATCTTCAGGAAGAAGCCCCTCGGCAACCGCGCTATCAAGCAAAGTGTTTCTGGTGTTTTCAGATATATTGCCGATTAGTCCAACCTTACCATAAGACTTGTGAATGATGTCTTCTGCTGAGAACTGGTTATGTATTTGTATGGGCGAGCCGCTGTCTTTTATCATTTGCTCAACATCATTTACTACCTTTATGTTGTTTCTTCTCTTGCCTGGGAAAAAGATATATTGATAGCTAATGGCATTGGTTGTCTTATTTAAGACAGAGTTCTTTTTGTACTTTATCTTGTGGTTTGAAGAATAGTCATCCAAGGCATCTAATAAAGGCTTGTTTGAAGCGTCATTGGGGATGTTTACCTCCACCTTCCAGCCGTCAAGCTTGCCGCCTTTAGCAACCCTGCTGTTAATGTTTCTGATGCTGGTGTTTTTTCTTTCTTCAATGTCTGCAACGAGAAGCTGCAAGAAGCTTTGTTCGGCTTTTTCAAAACGAGTTAGACCTGTTGACATTTTGGATGAGAGATGATTGATTCTGTCTTGTATCTTTTGGGTGTTGGTCTTGGTTTCTGTATTTTCCGGCGGTGTGGGTGTTTTCTTGTTAAGTGTGCTGTTTTCAAACTTAAAGCTGTCTTTTGTAAGCAAAGAACCAACGTTTTTAACGCCCTCAATTTCTGTAGGGTATTTGTCTTTCATTGCCGCTTGATATTCGCCTATAAAATCTTCAAGGTCATCCTTGTCAAAAATATCTTCTGCAACTTTTTTCAAAAGGCTTATGCTTTCACCATAGCCGTCAGGTGATACGCTGCTATACAGGGAATCATTAGCATATAACTCCAGAACCTTAGCTTTTAATCTGAGGCTGTCATCTTTGTTGGCAAGGGGTGGATATTTGGTATTATTATCTAAAAGCTCATTTTCTATTGCAAGTTCCATAAAGATTTTGCCGTCACCAATGGAGAGCATGTCTTCAGAAGGAACATTTTTACCCGTGTTTATAGGGTAGAAGCTGCCAAGGACTTTATTCTCTAGCTCTTCATCTAAAAGGGTGTTTAGGTCATCTTCAATCTTCTCATAATTTGCAGATGTGCGGGCGATAATCTCATATTCTGTTACGGTTTTGCCATTTTTTTCAAAACCTGTTATTCTGTATTGGGCTTTGATAGAATCGAGGTATTCTGTTACTTTTTGGCGTGTTTCATCATTAATTGCCTCGTCCTTGTCATCTAAGGTGAGGTTTATTACCCAGCCTGATTTAGGAAGCGCGGTGCCGCCAGAGAAAACAGGGGTCATATCTTCGTGGCTTTTATTACGGTCGAAGTTAATTCTTTGCAGGCTTTCTTTTAATAAGTCTTCTTCAAAATCAAGTGTCTTGGTTGTTCTGGTTCTGGCCTCTAGCTCTGTAACTCTTTTCTTTAATTGGTCCTCAATAGATATTTCCGGCTCTTTCTCAGGCTCTTTTTCGGGCTCTTTTTTAGGGGTCATCAAAGGCTTGAGGATTTCGTTGGTGCTTTTACTTACATGATCCCAATCAAGCTCGGGGGCTAGGTACATCTTTACAGCCTCAGGCTTGGCTTGCAGACAAGCAAGCATTAGTCTGGCTTTGAACTCTTCACTCTCTATGCTGCCAAAACGAATGCCTTCGCCCATTTCCTGAGCGCGCTTTACAATGTTATCAAAGAAGTCTTGAGAAGGGACAATCTTCTTTTTATCTTTATCTATGGCGTCAATGTATATGTTTTTATCGCGGGCCTGAATAAATGTCTTGGCGTGTGTGGCTCTGTCTGTAAAAACGGCCATAAAGTATGGGACATCGCGTTCGTCATTGTTATATTTGACTTCGTAATTTTCTGTATTCTGCCATTTTTTCCAAAAGGTAATGTTGGCCTCATAATCGGCCAGAGAAATTCTGTTAGCCGCGGAAAGAGGGGTGTTTGTTATGCCAAGCTCTCTGCGGATGTCATGTATTTTTTCTTCATATTTTTTAACCAGCTCGTTGATTGCATCAACACGGGCGGGGTCTAAGGAAGTTTTGCCGTCAATCAGTCTTTGTACGAGGGTATATACTTCGGGGGAAACTCTTTTTTTGATATCATCAAGATATACGTCTAGGGCGTCGCCCTCTATTTTAAGGGGCAGCAATGCGCCAGTTTTTTTTCTGTATCTTTCAATGTATTGGATAATGAAGTCCATATTCTTCTTTTTATCGAAGGACTTGTGGGCCTCCCAAAGAACTTTCTGAGCATCAGGGATGTTGCCTGCTACTTCACCAACGTAAAAATCTAAAATTTCAGACAAGGCTTGGCGGTCTGCCTTGCCAATGTTTACACTTTCTTCTTCAGCCATTTCTCAATACCTTAAAGCTTTTATAGACAAAAGCATGTTATCATGGAATCGGTGAAAAAACCACTAAAAAACTATTAAATTTTTGTTACAAAGGGCTTTTAAATTAAAAGTTATTATGATAAGCTCCAAAAAGCGATTTTTTTAACATGTCATTACTGGAAAACGGCGGAATATTGTGAATTTTAAGGCAATAAAATATGCGATTGCGAGCTTTGGGGCTGTTGTTCTGATGCTTGATGTTTCCTTTGCTGCACCATCTAAAAAAGAG
>JAISFX010000107.1 GCA_031263385.1 Lactobacillus sp. | reverse complement strand
CAATTGGGGAAATTATTATTTTTAATAAGAAGCCTCTTAAGATTATTGGTGTTACAGAAAAAGAAAATACAACCGGACCAAGAGCTGATTCTATGAATATATGGACTCCTTATACGACTGCAATGTATAAGATTAACGGCAGCAAAGATATTAACTCTATTACGGTTAAGGTGTCTGATCGTGTTAATTCACAAATTGCCGAAGAAAGTATTGAGACTATTTTGAAGGCTCTGCACGGCAAAAAAGATTTCTTTATGATAAATAGTGACAGTATTAAGCAAACCATTGAAAGCACAACAGGAACAATGAAGCTGTTGATTGCGAGTATTGCCGTTATATCTTTGATTGTGGGCGGTATTGGGGTTATGAATATAATGCTGGTGTCTGTAACAGAGCGTACCAAAGAGATTGGTATTCGCATGGCCATTGGTGCTAAGCAGATGGATATTTTGCAACAGTTTTTGATTGAGGCAATTCTGATTTGTATTGTCGGCGGGTTTATGGGAGTTACGTTGTCGATACTTATTGGGGTGGCGTTTAATACATTTTCAACAAGTTTTGGGATGGATTTTTCAACAGCATCTATTGTGTTGGCGCTGGTGTGCTCATCTGCTATCGGAATAATATTTGGATATATGCCGGCCAAGAATGCCTCAAACCTTAACCCTATTGATGCTTTAGCGAGTGAATGATATGAGAAAATGCAAGAAAATAAGTTTACAGTTGTTTATGTGTTTGATGCTTGTTACAAGCTGTACATCAACAAAATATTCATCCGTTCATTTATCTGATGAGGTTGGTTATAACGATGAAATAAGGAATCGTTATGCTGTGGAGCAGGAATGGTGGAAAGATTATAATAATAAAGAGCTTAACAGGCTGGTTGACACAGCATTGGTTAACAACCCGGATTATATAAAAGCAGCGATTAATATTAATAAAGAGCTTTATAATTTGAACTTGGCTACGTCTGATTTGTTTCCGACATTTTATAGTAATTTAGGGGCGTCATCACAAAGAGAGATTTATAGAAGCGATAACTTCTCGAGCAATTTCTCCGGAGAGCTGGGGCTTAATTATGAGTTGGATTTGTATGGCAAGATTAGAGATGAAAGAAAAATGCAAGAGCTTGAGTATGAAGCTACAATTATGGATAAAGAAACAGCTAGGCTTAGTCTGATTAACAGCGTGGTTGATTTGTACTTTAATCTTGAGTATTTGAAAAACTCAATAGATATAACCAGAGATAATGTCGAATCGTACCAAGATATAAAAAGTATTATAGAGGACAAATACAACAGCGGAAAGGTTGATAATTTGGAGTTGATACAGGCAAAGCAAAGCTTGTTATCAGAAAAGAATCGACTTTTAGAACTGGAGACTCAGTTTAAGGAAATGGAGCAGAGCTTGCGCAACATCTTGAATGTTGGCCCTGATGAGGAGTTTGAGGTTCAGTATTCAGATATATTAAAGCAGAAAACGCTGGGAGTGAATATCGATGTGCCATTGTCAGTTTTGGCAAACAGGCCTGATTTGATTGCAAGCCAATACAGGTTGGAGAAATCTTTCAAAAATCTGAAAGCAATGGAGAAGGAATGGTATCCTACGTTGTCTTTGCGTGGCGCTATAGCATCTTCTTCAGACAAGGCTAGAACGACTTTTGACTTCCCTTATATATTGGGTAGTGCCTCTGTTAATCTGCCATTTTTGGATTGGAACACGGTTAAGAACAATGTAAAAATATCAGAAGCTGATTATCAGATCTCGTTGGTGGAGTTTAAGGACACTCTTAATCAGGCTTTGAATGAAGTGGCTTATTACTATTATGCATATTCAAAATCAACAGAGATTTTTGATAATGTGGAAGAGAACTATGACAATGTTCTGAAGATAACTCAGTACTATGAAAACAGATATGATAGCGGTAAGTCAGAGTTTAAGGATTTTCTGGAGGCGAAAAATAGTGAGAACTCTTCAAGAAAAGAATTGTTGCAGCAAAAGTATCAGATAATAAAATATGAAAACTTTATCTATAAGGCAATGGCCGGCAAGTATTCTTAAAGTGTTGTTGACAGAACATCTTTCTAACCTGTATATTTGTCAGTAATGAAGTAATTTAAAAAGGCATTCTTATATGGGTAAACCAGTAATAAAAAATATTTTCTGGGATGTTGATGGGGTTCTGGCGAATTTGAACTTTGCCTATTTTAACTTTTTAACCAAGCATCCTAACTATAAAGATAAGTACGGTAATATTGAATGGGAAGACCTGCCGAAGGTTTTGCCGATTAGTCCAAAGTATGGGGCGTTGGAGTTAAAGACGCACCCTGAAATGGGGACTCAGATGGATTTGGATTTTTGCCAAAATCTTGAGTTTTTTAATAATCGTCCATTATACCCAAATGTTGTGGAGACATTAAAAGAGCTTGATAAGCTTGGGTACAAACAGTTTACAATGTCAGCTACTTTTGATGTAGAGACCAAGAAAAAGCTTTTGAACAAGCTTTTGGCTGAGGTCAAAGACTTCTTGACGATTGAGGCGGTTCAGCATGGTCAGTTTATGCATGATACGGCTAAAGAAGATATGCTTAAGGACTGCTTCAAGAGATATGGCATTAAAGCAGAAGAGACAGTTTTGGTAGATGACAGAATATATAACCAGATGGCTGCGATTAATGTGGGGGCTCATCCGGTGCGCTTGAGATGTGAGTTTACGACCGATCTGCCGGAAGAGCTTAAGTGGATACCAGAAGTTAAAGATGTGGTCGAGTTTAAGAAGTGGCTTCTTGAAAACACAGTGAAGGAATAAGAGATGAATAAGGACAAAGTTGTTGTATTGATACCGGTGAGAATGAAGTCTACAAGACTGCCGGGTAAGGTGATGATTGATATTAATGGGAAGTCATTAATCCAACGTGTTTATGAAAATGTGAAAAAAGTTTATCCTAGTACAGATGTGTTTATTGCGGCTGATGACCAGAAAATTGCTGAGCATATGGCGCCTTATGGTGTTAGGTGTGTGATGACAGACCCTGAGTTGCCAAGCGGAACAGACCGTATTGCTGCGGCATTAAAAGAGATTGACCCAAGCGGGGAGAAATATGACATTGTGGTTAATTTCCAAGGTGATGGAGTGAATGTTGACCCTGCACTTAATAATAAGCTTATTGATATTATGGTAGAGACAAGGGCTGATATTGTAACTGTGTGTCAGGAGATAACAGAGCCGGCAGATATCAAAAACCCAACACTGGTTAAGATTGCCATGGGCTTGGAAAGTGGAGAAAAAGTGGGCAGATGTTTATACTTCTCAAGAAGCCCAATTCCTTATGACAGAAATAAAGACGGTATTCCAGACAAGGCTTATTGGCATATAGGTATATATGTATATAATGCGAAATCTTTGCAAGATTTTGTGAGCTTGCCAGAGGGTGTTTTGGAAAGAACAGAGAGGCTCGAGCAGCTCAGAGCGCTGGAGAGTGGGATGTCTATCTATGCCCTATTGGTGGATGATGTTAGGCTTATAAAAGAAGCACCAGCAGATATTAATACACCAGAAGAGCATCAGGAAGCTCTTAAATGGATTAAGTAAATAAAAAAGGCTTAAGTTTTTTCTTAAGCCTTTTCTTTTGCATAAGATGTTTTAATTGTAAACGCGGATTTCTACGCGACGATTTTCTTGACGTCCTTCAGCGGTTTTATTGCTGGCTACAGGATATTTCTTGCCAAAAGCGCCAAGAGTGATTCTGCTGCGGTCGATGCCTTTGCCTTCGAGGTATCCGGCGGCCGAAATGGCGCGCTGTTTAGATAGCCCTAAGTTATAGTCTTTATCGCCTGTTGCATCGGTGTATCCGAGAATCTCAACTTTGTTGTCTTTGCTTCTGTTTAAGGTGTTTACAATATTATCAAGCTCGGCCTTGTCATCAGAAGTTAACTGATAAGAATCGAAAGCAAAGTGGATGGTGTCTTCTTTGTTGCAGGTACATCCGGCAATGGTTATGATACCTAAAAGTGCAAGTATAGTCATATATTTTCTCATTTATATTCTCCTTATATTGGTTTTTTAGGTAGTTCGCTAATGGATATATGACGTGTTTTGCCTGTTTCAAGTTCTGGCATTACTTATCGTTGAATAATTATTTACTTTTATTATATATAATTGTGTTGCGGCTTAAGAAAGTAGTCCGCGTGTTTTAAAGGAGTTAAGCATAATGAAGTTTTTGATTAATCTTGTGCCAAGCAAGAAGCTTCGCAAAAAACTTAAAGAGCGTTATGGAAAGAAATTTGACGCTTATGACAACAAATATACAAGGAAGATATATAGCAAGGCCAAAGAATGTGGTAAGAATTTGTTTGTCGGCAGGCCGTCTAGGATAAATGATAATGCCTATCTTGGAGACAATGTAAACTTTAACGGCATGGATATCTACGGAAAAGGTAAGGTTACAATAGGAGATTATTTTCATTCAGGTTTGGGATGCACAATGATAACCGATAATCATAATTATGAGGGGGAGAAAATCCCGTATGATGAGACATATACCTCTAAAGACATAGAGATTGGGAAGTGTGTGTGGTTTGGTTTTAATGTTACAATATTGCCGGGAACAAAGATTGGCGATGGGGCAATAATTCAGGCGGGTTCAGTTGTGCATGGAGAAATTCCTAAGTATGCAATTGCTGGAGGCAACCCTGCAAAAGTGTTTTCATACAGAGATAAAAAGCATTATGATAAGCTTGAAAAACAAGGGAAGTTTTATTAGTAAAGAGCCTGCATAGATTGCAGGCTTTTTTTATATAGTACCGATGTAAAGCTTGGTTTGGCTGGGGTAGACTACTTTGCCGTCTTTTTGATGTTTGTTAAACAGCTTCTCCAGCTCGTTTAGGTATTCTTCATATTTTGGGTTGTCAGGCCTTGGCGATGCCGATGATGATAAGGCTCGCAGTGTCATGGTCTCTTTGTCAAGGAGAGCGTCATTAGGGAAGGTTTTGTTTTCAAACTTTTTGAAGAAAGCGTCGGCCTCTCTAAAAAACGCTTCCTCAGGGTCGTATTTATTATTTTCCGTATTAGGGTTTTGATTGGGGCTGTAAACTGCTTGTATGGCTCCGAAGTCTTTGAAGAGGTCGCTTCCAAAAACCTCGGCATTCCAGATGAGGATTATTTTGCCTTCCGGTTTTAAGATGCGATGACATTCTCTTTTGAATTTGTCTTTGTCAAACCAATGGAAGGCCTGAGCAGCACTAACGAAATCTACACTTTGGTCAGGCAGAGATGTTTGTTCAGCATTAGCATTTATGGAATGAAAGTTTGGTTGGTCTTTTAAAAGGTGTTCTGCCATGTTGCGCATGTCATCATTGGGCTCAATGCCATAGACCTTTGCCCCAAGGTCAAGCAGCTGCTTAGAAAAGATGCCTGTGCCTGAGCCTATGTCA
>JAISFX010000067.1 GCA_031263385.1 Lactobacillus sp. | reverse complement strand
TTATAAGCGGGGTGAACTTGTTTTTATCTTTATAATTAATATCTGCGCCGGCTTCAATCAAAACTTTTACGACATCCACATCTGCTTGATTGGCGATTAGGACCATCAGGTCTTTATTGTCGACTTCTGCACCTCTGGCTATGAGGGTTTTTAGCACGTCTATATTGTTGTTGCTCATTGCTGCACTGAGAATGGCTTTTTTACCTTCGGAGCTTTCATAATTCATATTAGCACCGGCATCAATCAACACGTTCATGACCTCAGTATCAGCGTTCATCTCTGCGGCAAACATCAGTGGTGTTTGACCATTGACGTTTGCATCATTAATATCCGCCCCCGAATCTATGAGAAGTTTGACAATCTCAGCACTTTGCATTCCGGAAGCGAACATTATGGGAGAGACCCCATTGCTGTCTTTGTAAGAAACATTAGCACCAGCACCTATGAGAGCCTCAAAAACTTTAACATCTCTTTGTACAATTGATGCTAGCATCAGCGGTGTTACACCCTGCTCTTCTTCATTTACATCAACGCCTGATGCTATTTTTTGGATAACTTGTTTGTTGGTGCCTTTGAGAATTAGCTCATTGAGGCTTTGATTGTTTATTTGAGTGTTTTGGTGGAAGTTGTAACCAACCCAAGAAAGTCCGACTACGATTATGACAGCAAAAATGCCTAATATAACTTTTTTCATAAACGAATCCCCTTAAAAATTTGCGCATTAGCTCAACTCTATGTAGAAAAAGGCATTTTGTAAATAACTTTTTAGTTTGACAAGCAGAATAATAAGAAGATAGATTTTAGTTATAACAATTTTATAAGGATAATTGAAATGGCAAAAGTTACATGGAAGGCAGGAACAATGCTGTCTCCGCTACCTCCGGCTTTGGTATCTTGCGGGACGGTTGAAAAACCTAATGTTCTGACTATCGCATGGACCGGTATTGTGGCCAGCGAGCCACCGATGACATATGTGTCTATCAGGCCGATGAGGTATTCTT
Organism: Lactobacillus sp.; assembly: GCA_031263385.1. Lineage (GTDB taxonomy): Bacteria > Pseudomonadota > Alphaproteobacteria > RF32 > CAG-239 > JAISFX01. Next base: position 4,538 of record JAISFX010000067.1, on the reverse strand, counting down.
ATGATATTATAAAAGAAGCAGGCGAGTTTGTAATAAACCTGCCTAATTTGCCATTGTTAGAAGCTACAGACTTTTGCGGGGTAAAGTCTGGAAGAAACATTGATAAGTTTAAGGAGATGAACCTGACCGCAGGCAAATGCTCTAAGGTTAATACCCCTCAGATTATTGAGGCCCCTGTATCTATTGAATGTAAAGTTAAGAGCGTGACTAATTATGGCTCGCATGATATGTTTATGGCAGAGATTGTTGCCGTTAATATTGACGACAAATATATGGATGAGAATGGTAAGTTTTGTTTAGAGAAAGCCGGATTAATAGCATATTCTCATGGGCAGTATTTTACTATGGGGCGCTTTTTGGGAAGCTTTGGTTTTTCCGTTAACAAAAAAAGAATCGCACAGCTTAAAAAGAAAGGTAAAAAATAATGAAACAAGTTTTGCTGGAAAAGAAAAGATATGAAGGTTGTGATTATGATTCTTTTGCCGTTCATGAAGATGAAATAAAAAATATTATCGATAGCGGCGAAGTTCCGGAAATTGTTTTGCCAGACAATGAGCCTGATAAATTAACTGTAGGTTTGTTGCTGGGACGTGACGGAAGTGATTATTCGATTGATGAATTTTATGTAGCGGCGATTAAAAAAGCAGGGCTTAACATCAGGCTTATTTCATACGAAAAAACTGCAGAACAAATGCAAGGGATTAGAGGGATGGTTCTGCCGGGAGGGTTCTTTAATTCTCCGCAGGAATGGTATGTTAAAAAAGTGGAGCATGAAACCAATAATCGCACAAGAGCGTATATTGATGCCGTTGAAGAAACATTAAAAACCGGAATGCCTATCTTAGGAATTTGTGCAGGGATGCAGATGTTGGCCGGTGTTAGGGGATATAAAGACGGGCTTAGAATGTATTATAACCTTAAAGAAGAAACCGGCGTGGCCGAGACACATAAAGGGGAAAAGAAAAACCCTAAGGCTCATGTTATAAAAATTGCAAACAGAAATTCTAAGTTTTTTGGCATTGTTCAAGATGATAACTTTTTTGTAAATTCTAATCATGGGGAATCTATTATTCCGCAAAGTATTTCTCCAAACGGAGATATCAAACTTACGGCTGTGAGCGGCGAGGGAATCGTTGAAGCGATTGAACTTGTTGACCACCCGTTTGCAATAGGTGTTCAATGGCACCCGGAATATACATCTGTAGCATTTAACGATAAGTATAGCGAGAGGATATTTGAGGCCTTGGCTCGTGCGGCAGCTAAATACACATCATAGTCCACACAGCAGGTGTGCAAGGGTGTTTATTTTATATACCTTTTAATCAGTTCATCATAAACATATGGTGCAACAAAATATTTTGCGGCTTCAAATTCGCCAATTGAGCACAAATATTTGCATGCAGAAGAAGATACATATCGAAGGCTCTCATCAGAGATAGTGATGAAATGTGTCTTGATTTTAGAACCCCTAACATCAAAAAGTAATTGATTCATGAAAGCAAGTTCTAGCTCAGAATCGTGCTCGCCGATTATCCTTTCTCCGCGGATGAGGGCATCGGCATTACATTTTATGGCCTCGTCGACAGTAAGACCTTTATAAGACAACACCTCTACATTCGGAATATCTTTTAGCAAATGTTTTATTTGCTCTACGCGCTCGTCTTGAGTAAAGAGCTCTTTTTTATCCGGATTAAGGCCGACCCCGATTACTATCTTATCAAATTCTTTTAGAGACTCTTTTAAAACTGCAAAATGACCTTTGGTAAAAGGGTCAAACGAGCCGGCATAAAAGCCTATTTTTGATGTCATGTCTATTTCCTTAATTCTGTTTCTTTAAAATTGGACTTGAGGTAATTTGTTAAAGAACTATCTGTCATAAATTTTTCGCAATCGCTGTCTTGGGTAAGGGTATCACTTTCGATGGGGCGATATTTTTGCAAATGATATTTCTTTACGCCACGATTTTTTAGAGAATCGGCTATGGTATAAATATCTTTAACATCTAAGATGCGAGGATCGCAAGTTGTGCGGCACTCAAAATCTTTGCCGCTTGCCAGCAGCATATCTAAGCTTTGCAAAACCTGATTGAGGTGGCTAATCCCTCCCACTGCTGTTTTATATTTTTCTTCTTCAAAAGGAGCTTTGATGTCAAAACCAACCCAGTCAACTTTTTCTAAAACTTTTTCAAAAAGCTTGGGGCGATAACCGCCGGTATGAAAACCTATCAGGTATCCAAGTTTTTTTACATCATCTATAGCATTTAAGACAGCATCTTGAAGCAGGGGTTCTCCACCACTGAAAACGACTGCCTCTAAGAGGCCTTTTCTTTGTTCTAAAAATGCAAGAAATTTTTGCCAAACAAAATTTTGCTGCGGCTCTATATTTTGCAATGATGTGTTGTAACAAAAAGGGCAACGCCAAGGGCAACCCTGCAAGAACACTGCTGCTGCCAGTTTATTAGGAAAATCGACGGCGGAGAAGGTCTCTACGCCGCCGATTTTTATGGTTTTGTTAGTGGACATTAAACTATTCTGCCGCGATGCTTTCGCAGCCACAAGATGTCATTCCCTGAAGAGCCTTTTCTTCCGTAAAACATTTTCTGGAATAAAACTCAGACTTCTTGCCTTTGTTGAATTCTGAAACAGGGCGATAATAACCCATTACTCGGCTCCAGATTTCACATTCCTGTCTTTCGCTGTCTTCTAATTTTATTTCTTCAATATTGATAACAGTCATTTCTATCTCCTCTTGATATTTTACTAGAATTGTTAAACTTAAGCAACTTCTTTTCTGGCAGCTGCGGCTCTTCTTTTTTCTGTCTTAATCTCCTCATCGCAGACAGGACAGTACTTGTGTTCTCCCGGAAGGTGTCCGTGTTTTGGACAGACCGAGAATGTCGGGGTTACAGTAATATATGGCAAGCGATAGTTGGTTAGCACCTTCTTGATAAGCTCTCGGCAGACCTTTGCCGAAGACAAGCCTTGATTCATGTAAAGGTGCAAAACCGTGCCACCGGTATATTTGGTCTGAAGCTCTGACTGGAGGTCAAGTGCCTCAAAAGGGTCATCAGTATAGCCGAAAGGCAATTGTGATGAGTTGGAGTAAACAGGGTCTTCTTTGGTTCCTGCTTGGATGATATCTTTGAAACGTTTTTTATCTTCACGAGCGAAACGAGTGGCCGCGCCCTCTGCAGGTGTTGCCTCGAGGTTATACATGTGGCCGGTTTCTTCCTGAATTTTAACTAAACGATCGCGAATGTAATCCATAAACTTTAAGGCAAAGTCTATTCCCCATTTGGTAGAGATGTCTTCTTTGCCATCTGTGAAGTTGGCAATCATCTCGTTCATTCCGTTTACACCAATTGTAGAGAAGTGATTGCGGAGTGTGCCCAAATAGCGCTTGGTGAAAGGGAACAGCCCTTGGTCTATTAAACGCTGAATAACTTTGCGTTTAATCTCTAAAGAGGTTCTGGCAATATTAAGAAGCTCATCTAGACGACCATAAAGGCCCGCTTCATCTCCTTTATAGAGGTAGCCTAATCTGGCGCAGTTGAATGTTACTACACCGATTGAACCCGTTTGCTCCGCAGAGCCAAATAAGCCATTGCCTTTGGCTAAAAGCTCTCGCAAATCTAACTGCAGACGGCAGCACATTGAGCGAATTTGCTTTGGCTCAAGAACCGAGTTCAAAAAGTTTTGGAAATAAGGGAGGCCGTACTTGGCTGTCATCTCAAACAAGAGTTCTGTGTTCTCGTCCTCCCAGGGGAAGTCTTTGGTGATGTTATAAGTGGGAATCGGGAAGGTGAAAGGACGGCCTTTAATGTCGCCTTTAGTCATGATTGTCATGTAGGCTTTATTTATCATGTCCATTTCTTTTTGCAAATCACCATAAGTAAATGACTGCTCTTCGCCAGCAATAATCGGGTGAGTATCTCTTAAGTCTTCAGGGCAGACCCAATCAAAGGTAAAGTTAGTGAATGGTGTTTGTGAGCCCCAACGAGATGGAATATTTAGGTTAAACACCAACTCCTGAATTTTTTGATAAACCTCTTTATAAGAAAGATTGTCTTTGCGGATATATGGTGCAAGGTAGGTATCTACTGATGAGAAGGCTTGTGCGCCGGCCCATTCGTTTTGTAATGTTCCGAAGAAGTTTACCATTTGCCCAACTGCTGCAGAAAGATGTTTGGCAGGGCCTGCCTCTGCTTTGCCGGGAACGCCGTTGAAGCCTTCGTGAAGAAGTGTTTTTAATGACCAGCCGGCGCAATATGCTGCCAGCATGCTTAAGTCGTGGATGTGAATGTCGCCACTGCGGTGAGCATCGCCCACTTCTGAAGGGTAAACGTGGCTCAACCAATAATTTGCCGTAACCTTGCCGGCAACGTTTAAGATTAAGCCGCCGTTTGAATAACCTTGGTTGGCGTTTTCGTTAACGCGCCAGTCAAGTCTTTCAAGATATTCATTAATAGAGCTTTCAACATCAACCATAACTTTTTTATCGCCACGGGTACGCTGTCTTTGCTCTCTATATAATATATA
>JAISFX010000017.1 GCA_031263385.1 Lactobacillus sp. | reverse complement strand
GGCTGAGAAAAAGGCTCTGGAAGAACAGCAGGCTATGGAATCGAAAAAACTTGAGGAGATTAAAAGAGCTGACTTGATTAAATTAAAACCCCCTATTATAAATGACATAGGAGAAGAGTTTATAAAAGCCAAAGGGAAGCTCTTGATGCCGGCTCGAGGATCTGTAGTTACTAAGTTTAATGAAGAGATGAGCAAAGGCGTGAAATCTAAGGGTGTGGTTGTAAAAACCAGAAATATGGCTCAGGTGGTTTCTCCGTTTGATGGCTCAGTGATGTTTGCTGCTCCGTTCAGAGGGTATGGAAACACTATTATTATTGACCACGGAAAGGGGTACTTGTCTTTGCTGGCAGGAATGGAAAGCGTTGACTGCGAACCGGGACAAATGCTTTTAGCAGGAGAGCCTATCGGACAAATGCCTAACGATGCAAACGCAAAGTTATATATAGAAATAAGAAAAGACAGTAATCCATTAGACCCAATGAGATGGATTGAAAAAAATTAGTATTGAAAGAGGAATATAAAATGAAGAAAAGATTATCTATTTTTGCAGTGTTATTTAGCTTAGCAGTTATCGTGCCGGAGGCATATGCAGAACAGAAAGTGAAAGATGATGAGAAAGAAACTTATGAAATGCTTAATCTTTTCGGAGAGGTTATGGAGAGGGCAAAGGCTTCTTATGTGGAGGATGTGTCTGATAAAAAGCTTATAGAATCTGCCATTAATGGGATGTTGGTGTCTTTAGACCCTCACTCGAGCTTTCTTGATGCCAAAGATTTCAAATATATGAATGAGCAAACTAAAGGAAAATTTGGCGGGCTTGGTATTGAGGTCACTATGGAGAACGGAATTGTAAAAATCGTGTCTCCGATTGATGATACTCCTGCTTTTAAGGCAGGGCTAAAACCCGGTGACTATGTTACAAATATTGACGGAGAAACCGTTGTTGGAATGTCTTTGAACGATGCTGTTGGCAAAATGCGCGGTAAGGTTGGTACAAAGGTAAAGCTTACTATTCGCAGAATCAACGAAAAGCCGTTTGATGTTACTCTTAAAAGAGAAGAAATTAAAATCCAGACAGTTAAAAATGAGCTTAAAGGTGATGTTGCTTATATAAGAATTTCTTCTTTCAGTGAAGATTTAGACAAGCAGGTGGAAAAGGCTTTCAACAAGATGAAGAAAGAAGCCAATGGGAAGCTTGCCGGCGTTATCTTAGACGTGAGAAACAACCCGGGAGGATTGCTTGACCAAGCGGTTTCTGTATCAGATTTATTCCTTGATAAAGGAGAGATTGTTTCTACACGTTCTCGTCATGAAGAGGACACTATTAAGTACAATGCTAAAAGAGGTGATATCTCTAATGGGCTACCTGTTGTTGTGATTATAAATGATGGCTCAGCGTCAGCGTCTGAGATTGTGGCCGGTGCGCTGCAAGACCACAAACGTGCTGTGATTTTGGGCGAGAAGTCTTTTGGTAAAGGCTCTGTGCAGACTGTTGTGCCTCTTGGAAAATATGGCGCGATGAGGTTGACCACCGCTCGTTATTATACTCCTTCAGGGCGCTCTATTCAGGCAAAGGGTATTGAGCCTGATGTAGAGGTAAAGCCTGCTAAGTTGGAGATTATTGAAACAGGGTTTGAAAGAAGCGAGGCTGATTTCTCTAATGCTCTGAAAAACAATGAAAACAAAGATGAAGGTGCTAAAAAAGCAGCCATAAAGCCCGATGATGCCAAGGATTATCAGTTGGTGAGGGCTATTGACCTAGTTAGAGCTTTGAGTATTTATAACCAAGAACCTACTTTGAAAAAAGAAATTGAGAAACAGGTAGCAAAAAAGGATTAATCTTTTGGGTAAGTTTATAAAAAATAACAAACTGCTTATTGCTGTAACATTCATATTTATGGCTGTTGTGGGGGTGGGTGTTTATTTTTCGCTCAAGAAGGCTGAGCCTGTTTATATAAATAAAATCGACAAGATTATGTTTGATACTAAAAACAAAGCTCCCAAACATGTGATTACTCTGCCCGATAAAGAAAAAAGGGTGGTCGAAAAGATTGAACCAAAAAAGAAAAATGAAAAGCTTGCTGAGGTGGTGAAGAAAACTACTTTGGAAGAAGTGGTAAGAGGTATTCCGATGTTGAACCAGATTACCCCTATGGCAGGAAAGAGCCCCCTCAAACATGTTGCTAACTATTCGGGAATGATTGAGACGATAGATGGGTTGGAAGTTCCTAAAATATCTTCTAACGGAAAGAGGCCTTGGACAGAGTATGGAAATCGGGTTAATGTGTTGCCAAACTTCTATAAAGTGGCTGTGGTTATAAAAAATATGGGCATGGATACTGCCCTTACAGAGCTGTTGATTAAAGGGTCTCCACCTAATATCTCTTATTCTTTCTCGCCTTATGGGCGCAACCTTAAAGACCTTATAAAAGAGGCCAGAGAATATGGGCATGAAACCTATGCTGATATTATTCTTGATTCCCCAAATTATATGCAGAAAGATGCCGGACCAATGGCAATGAATGTTAATGCATCTGATGACGAGATAATAAAAAGAATTAAAAAAATTATCTCCCCCGGGATGCCTGTTGGCGGTGTGGTTGTTGGTAGAGGACAGACCAGAAACAGAGAAAACGTAGAGAGGTCTCTGAACTTTGTTAAGGACCGAGGGATTTTGATGGTTGATGCAACAGAAAGTGACTTCTTGGAAAGTATTGAGGTTGAAGGCTTGGCTAGAAAGAAAGCTGATGTAATCATAGACTCTGTATTCAACAAAGCATATATCAAAGAACAGCTGAAAACAGCAGAAGAAATTGCTATTCAAAACGGGCAAGTGTTGATTGTTATCGACGCAAAGCCTAGTGTGTTGCTTTTGGTAAAAGAGTGGGTAGACAATTTCTCTCCACAATATACATATGAAGAGGCAAAAGATTTGGGTATAGATATGAGACTTATCGAAAAGCCTTTTGCGATTGTGCCGGTGTCTGCTCTGGTGGTTGAGTAAGATGGGTGTTTATCGCAAAAATGCCGGTGCTGTAGTTTTTAATAAAGATAAAAAGATTTTGTTATGCAGAAGGCTGTCCAGCACGGTTAATGAGCTATGGCAGTTTCCTCAGGGCGGGATTGATGACGGAGAGACCCCTGCCGAAGCAGCGGCTAGAGAGCTTGAAGAAGAGACAGGTATAACCTCTGTTAAGAGGCTTATGTCTTTAGATAAACCCATAAGATATAACTTTCCGGAAGATGTTGTTGAAAAATTTAAGACAATGGGCAGAGATGCTGTAGGGCAAGACCAATACTGGTCTTTGTTTTATTTTTATGGCGATGACAGCGAGATAGATTTTGCCAAGGACGAGGTGGAGTTTAATGCTTATGAATGGGTGAGCGAAGATGAGCCTGTTAAAAGAGCATGGCACCCAAAAATAGAGTCCTATAAAACGGCTATGGAGGCGTTCATTCCAATAATAAAGGAGTATGAAATATGAGTATTTTTGATGTAACAATGAGCCAAAAAGAAAAGATTGTTGATGGTTCTATGGTAAAAAAATATAGGACAATAGCATCTGCTTTGGTTTTGCTGCAAATTGTTCTTGCGATGTTTTTATCATCAGATGTTTATGCTGCAGCAGGGGCTCTTATGGTTTATCCGGTGGCACTGTTTCTTGTGGCTATGGGTTACAGAATTGGCTATATATGGCTGATTATTATGAGAGCGTTTGATGTTTTTGCCTACCAGATTGAAGGAGAGCGAGTGCCTTACATGGTGCTATTGTTTGCAGTGCTCTTCATTGCTTTTTATTTCGCAGGATTAAGAGTTGAGGTGAACAGAATCAGGTTTGAGAAAAGCGGTGAGATTAAAGCCAAGAAGCCACACAAGATTAGAGATACTATTTTTGCGGTGGTGATATTTGTTGTGACAACTTTTATCGGTTTGGTTATTGCCAGCGACGATGACTTTGAAGAAGATGAAATAATCGAATATACAGAAGAGAATATATCTGGATAATGAGACAGATATATGTTATAATCTCTTAATTTCTAAGGGATACGTTTGATATGGCAGATGCTAAAATACAAAAAATAATAAACAAAATTATTGAGCGGGCAGTTAATGTTGTTATCGACTCAAATGTTGAATTTGACGATGAGCAAATCGGCGCGCTTTACAGTCTTAACGAATATTGCGTGAATCAGATTTTGAACAACCCTGAGGTTATGAGAGACCCAAGGAAGATTGGCTATATGGCAAACCAAGAGATGAAGTTTGCTCTAACGGCGATTTGTTTGGCACAAAACCTTGTTGACCCTTTGAGAAAATATAAAGAGAATCTGGAGTTCTTTTTAGATAATATTTCAGTTACGACAGAAGAAGATGGGGTTAAAAGCTTGGGTTTTGGCAAAATCAGAACAGAGGCTGTACAAGAAGCAATTTATTGGGACATTATTGAAGATTGGAAAATCTATAGAGACAAAGAAGGACAAGGGATTATTACCCTTATGGATGAAAAAACCAATCTGGTTAGGCTAGACGGCTATAAAATGGGAGGGAATCCGCTTTATGAGTTTGCCCGCTTCCACCGCAAATATACTGAACGAGAGAGAAAGAAAGAAGAAAAAGCCCGCGAAAGTGCCCAAGAGGTGTTTAGGAATGAAATGGTTAAGGCAGTGGCTTCTCATGTTGCTCAGCAACAGCTTTTGGAAGGCAAAAACCCAATGGAGATGGTAGAACTGCTATTTGCTCCACAAAAGAACCAGAGGCGGATTAGAGAGGCTGCCAAGGTGGACCCTAAGATTGAACAAAACATTTTATTGATGTTGGAAGATAAGTCGAGCGACGACGAGTAGCTTTTGTTGATAGGGCAATAATATAGCCATTTTCCTTTAGGGGAAAATGGCTTTTGTTTTACTTTAGGAAAGAGTCAGTATCTGCGATTGTGCGTTACGCTTCTAACTCTTTTTTCCTTTTTTGTTTTCCCTGAGGGTGGGGTCTCTTCGGCGCCACCGTCAACAGGGGTTGTTTTTTTTACTGCCTCGTTTTCGAATAGCTTTGCTATTTCCGGATAACGAGGATCCGTAACTTCAATCATCTTCATACATATAAATTTATTAAACAGAGGGATTTTAGCAAAATTTGAGGGAATCTGCAAGAGGTTTATTTCTTTGACTTTAGCTGTCCGCAAGCCGCGAGGATGTCTTGCCCGCGAGATGCTCTAATCGGAGCTTCAAAACCGCCCTTTTCAATCTCGGCAGCGAAGGCTCTGATAGTGTTTTTGGAAGAAGATTCATAGCCACAGCCTTCCCAAGGGTTAAAGGCGATCAGGTTAAACTTGGCACCTAGTTTATATTTCTTCATTAAAGACACCAGTTCACGTGCGTCTTGCAGGCTGTCATTAAAGCCTTTGAGCATTAAATACTCAAAAGTAATGTAACGACTGCCTTCTAGTTTTTGATAATCTTGACAGGCCTTTAAAACCGCATCAAGAGGGAACTTCTTGTTGATAGGCATTATCTGAGAACGCTTCTCATCATTTGGGGCATGAAGGCTTATGGCAAGTTTAACGCCGGAGGCTTTGATAATCTCTACAATCTTATTAGCAATGCCTGAGGTGGAAAGAGTTATTTTGCGGCGGCCAATAGCCATGCCGTCGGGGTCTGTTAAAATTTGCAATGCTTTTATCATGTTGTCAGTATTATGAAGGGGTTCTCCCATGCCCATAACCACAATATTACTGAGCTTGCGGTCCTTGACAGTCCAATCATTATAAACATCACGGGCAGTCATAAATTGAGATATAATCTCGCAAGTGGTGAGGTTTCGGGTTATTTTTTGGGTGCCGGTATTGCAAAATTTGCAGCCCACCGCACAGCCTACTTGTGAAGATATGCAGACCGCGCCTCTGTCCTCTTCGGGAATATAAACAGCCTCAATACGCTGGCCGTCGGAGAACTCTAAAAGCCATTTGTGAGTGCCGTCAGACGACAACTGACTGTTTACAACCTTAGGGCGGGTAATGGTGAAGTTTTGTTTTAACTTCTCGCGCAAATCTTTTGACAGATTGCTCATCTTGTCAAAGTCTGTTGCGCCGTGGAAGTAAAGCCACTGCCAAAGCTGCTTGGTTCGGAACGGTTTTTCTCCGATATTTATAAGTTCTTGTTCAAGCTCTTTTTTGGAGAGGCCTATTAATTCTATCATTTCTTATTACATTTTGTAGAGATTGCTTTATATGCAGCAGAAAAACCTTTGAGGGAATAAGTGTCTTTAGTCTTAGTTCCGCGAGATGATTCTCCGTGCACAATCATCTTATCACCTTTTTGCATAGCTGCAACAAGTTCTTTATCGGTAGAATCGCTGATGGCCCAAGCTTTGTCTCCGCTGGTGAACAAGTTATCTATGGTTTTGTTGCCAATTTTAACAGCAACTTCAGAACCTGTTTTATAATCATAGCCGGCAACAAAGTTTACGACATCGAAGCTTTTCTCTTTAGGGCGGTGGGTTACAACAACATAGATATCGCCCCTTTTGTTATATTTGCCCTCATCTTTTTTGGGAGCTGAGGCCATGTAGCAGACATCGCCGTTGGTTTCTTTGTAATGATAAGCTATCCAGTCGCCAAATTCGCCAATCTCTTTAGGAGGAGCAGCGTTTGCGTGAAAAGAAACTAATAAAAACAAGGTAAAAAACGTTAAAAACTTATACATACTGAAATACTCACAAATTAAGGTTGATTTGGATAAATAGTACTGGAAAATTCTATAAAAAATGTTAATTTATAAAAAATACTTTTTAAGGTAAAAAAATGATTAGAGACAATTACTTAGATGTATCCAAGATTATAAAAGACAAAAAAATAATGCGTTTGTTCCGTGCAGTAGAGAATCATGGAGGCGTTTTAAGGTTTGTCGGTGGATGTGTTCGTGATGCATTAATGGGAATCGAAGGGTTTGATATCGACCTTGCGACAGATTTGTCGCCTGAGGAAATGGTTGAAGCCTGTGAGGAGAAAGGCCTAAGGACCGTGCCTATCGGCATTAAGTTTGGCACTGTCGGAGTGGTTATTGAGAATAATCTGCTTGAGGTCACATCTTTGAGAAAAGATGTGAGTACAGACGGACGACATGCCGTGGTTGAGTTTACGACCAACTGGGAGATTGACGCATCTCGACGTGACCTTACCATAAATGCCGTTTATGCAGATGAAAAAGGTAATGTTTTTGATTATTACAATGGAATCGAGGATTTGGAAAAAGGAGTGGTGAAGTTTATCGGAAACCCTTCTGCCAGAATCAAAGAGGACTACCTTAGAATCCTGCGTTTCTTCCGTTTTTATTCAATATTCAGCAAAACACCTATCGACCCCAAGGCTTTAAAGGCATGCATAGAAAACAAAGATGGGCTGAAAAAGCTTTCAAATGAAAGAATCTGTGTTGAATTTGAAAAGCTTTTAAGCACTCCTAAAGTGGTGGAGACTGTCAAAATTATGATGGAGAATGGTATTCTTGATACCATTTTGCCAAAGGCAGAGCATTTGGATAAGCTTGATTTCTTGGTAAACATGACCGAGGCTACGCATTTGCCAAACAAGAGCTTGAGGCGTTTGTTTGCGTTGTTCTACCCTAATAAAGAGCTGGCTGTTAATTTGGCGGCAAGGCTCAAAATGAGCAAGAAAAGAAAAGAACTGTTTGTGAATTTAGCCTCAAAGCAGGTTAATTTGGATGACTTTTTTGATGAAAACAAGCTGCGCAAGATTATTTATCTTCACGACAAAGAATTTGCCAGAGACAAGTTTCTGCTATCTTTAGCATATGAAAAAAGGCACACAACAGAATATATGGATATTATTGGCAAGATCGAGAATATGGTAATGCCAATATTCCCAATAAGAGGCAAAGACGTCATTGCTGCAGGGGTTGACCCGAAAACTATCGGCAAAACAATTGATAAGCTTGAGCAAGACTGGGTTGATAGCAATTTTAGCCTTAATAGGGATGAGCTTTTGGAAAGTCTGGTGTCTTAAAAAGCGTTTTTAATGTGCTTTATAGTCAGTGGTAATTTTACTAAAACAGCGTCAAAACGAACATTGTGTTTTTTATATTGGGGGTGTCTTTTGATAAAGGCCTCTGCCCCTCTTTGGATGCGCTGGCGCTGTTTGGCAAGCAAAGCATAAGCTGCTTTTTCTATGGTGCTACGCTTTTTTACCTCTACAAAAACAAGGGTTTTGCCTTTGCAGGCGATGATGTCGATTTCTCCGGCGGTGGTTCGGCGACCGGTGATGTAATTGGATGCAAGAATCCGATAGCCCTTAAGAAACAAAAAGGCTCTAACCAATCTCTCTGCCGTTTTGCCCGAGTTATCTGCTGTCATTCTTAATCCCTAAAGCTTTTTCATAAACATCATTTTTGTTTTGCTTATATTCTTTTACAACCTCTGCCACGGCATCTTTTAGAGAAAGCTTTTTAAGCTTTTGTTTTAAGATGGCTTCAATGTCTATATCAGATGCATCTTCCTCCGGCGGAGCAACCAGAAAAACAATCTCTCCTTTAATCGGTTTTTGATTGATGTTTGAGATTATATCTGAAAGGTGACCGCCGATGCTTTCTTCATATACTTTGGTGATTTCTCTGACAACTGCCCCTTCTCTATCGCCAAAAACTTCTAACGCAGCAGTCAGGGTCTTTAGAATCCGCGGGGCGGTTTCGTAAAAAATGAGCGTAGAATTAATGCCTTTAAGCTCTTCAAATAAATCTCGTCTGGATTTTTCTTTGTTAGGGATAAAGCCCACAAACATAAAGCGATTGGAAGGGAGTCCGGAAAGCTGTATGGCAGAGATTACAGCGCTGGCGCCTGGGACGATTGTATAATAAAGACTCTGCTCTTTGCACTTTTTGACAAGCTTATAGCCGGGGTCTGAAATAAGCGGAGAGCCCGCATCGCTAACGAGGGCAACGGATTTATCATTATTAATCAAACCTATTATGTGGTCAGACTGCTCAGACTCGTTATGGTCATGAAGGGGCAGAAAAGTCTTCTTGAGGCTGATGCCGAGCAGCGAGAAAAGTTTTTTTGTTACACGAGTATCTTCGCAGGCCACGACATCTGCATCCCTTAGAACACTAAGGGCGCGCTCAGAGACGTCTCCTAAATTGCCAATGGGGGTGGCGACTATGTACAAACCTTTTTTCATTCTTCTGTCTTTACTTTATTTTCTTTTTACTTTAGCTTATGTGGGAAGTTGTTTTAAAGAACTTTCTTATATTTTAAGGGAAAATGCAAGTGTTTAAAAAATTCTGTATTGCCATATTTGCTTTTGCGGTTGCTAGCTGCTCATCTCCGGTTTATTTAAGAGGCGGGATTGATGACGGTAGTTTTAGCTATGACGAGATAACCATAGACCCTGATACTAAGCAAACATTCAGAGTGGGTGTGATGCTGCCTTTGACAGGGGAAGCCGCGAAACATGGTAAAGGGCTTAAAAATGCTGCCCTAATGGCTATGGAGGACATAAACAACCCTAATTTAGTTTTGCAGTTTTATGATACCAAGAGCACTCCTGCAGGGTCTCGCATTGCTATTGAAAACGCCTTAAGCCAAAAGGTCGACATGGTTGTAGGGCCATTGATGAGCTCCTCTTTGCAGTCTATTGCAGACAGAGTTGAAGAAGAAGGTGTTCCGGTTATTGCATTCTCTACATCTGAAGAGGTTTTAAGGCCCGGGATTTATACGCTGGGGCTATTGATTGACGAACAAGTTAACCGCATTATGACTTATGCTGCTGACAAAGGGCGCAAAAACTTTGCATTACTGGTGCCTGACAACAGAACAGGTATTGCTGTAGCAAAATCTGCCGTAAAAGCGGCGATAAGAAACGATGTGGTGGTATCTAATATTGCATTCTACCCTCCCAATACCACAGACTTCTCTGGCGTTTTGAAGCAAATGACCAATTATACCGAGCGTTCTGAAAAAGTTAAAAAGATGAAGAAGAATTTGGCTGCCGCTGCTAAAAACGGCGATGAAGCCGCTGCTGTAGAGCTTAAAAAGCTGGAGCGTTTTGACACTATTGATGATGTTGAATTTGATGCCGTTCTAATCCCTGAAAGCGGAGCAAGGCTAAAATCTGCTATTGCGATGTTTGGGTATTATGACGTTAGCGGGCCAAAGGTTAAGTTCTTGGGAACTTCTTTATGGGAAAGCACATCTCTTAGCAACGAGAGCGTGGCTATCGGCTCTTGGTTCCCTGCTTTATCGCGAATCCACAGCTCTTACTTCTTGAAAAAATATAATGACACATTCAGCGAGAAACCTAGCGCATTATCATCATTGGCATATGACGCCATCGCCCTAGCAAACGCAATGTCTGCAAAAAATAAAAAATACATAAAAGAATACATAACCACCGAGGATGGGTATATCGGCATAAGCGGCGTGTTCAGAATCTATGAAAACGGCTCTAACGAGCATAGTCTGGATATTTATGAAGTAAGAAGAAACGGCAATGTTGTTGTTAGTGCAGCGCCTAAAAAATTGAACCATCACGAGATGAGAGACCTCAACAAAGTTGTTAATGTAGATAGTTCTTATATGCCACCAAAAATATTTGGCAAAGACGAGGTTCTTGCTCAATCCCTGATTTATGGTAAGGTTCTGCCGAAGCCCGTTGAAAAGGCTGTTGAACCAGAAGAAGATAATTTGTTAGAATCGGTTGATATTTTGTATTAAAGCCTGTAGTATTGTCGCAAATTGCCTTTATGGGGGGCTTTGGGTTAGTTCGTCGCCAACCCGGTCAGGTTCGGAAGAAAGCAGCCGTAACGATTTTTGACTAAGGTCAACAGTCCCCCACCTACAAGATGTATATAGAGAAGTGAACTAAGTTGGAACAAGAAGATAAACAATATGTAGTTTTAGCGAGAAAATATCGCCCGCAGAATTTTGATGATTTGCTGGGGCAGGATGCGCTTGTTCAGACACTTACAAATGCTATCAAAAACAACCGCCTACATCACGCATATATGCTTACGGGAATCCGCGGAACAGGAAAAACTACTACCGCCAGAATTCTTGCAAAAGCTCTCAACTGTACCGGTGTAGACGGCAGCGGAGGCCCTACTATCAACCCATGCGGAGTATGCGAAAACTGTAAAGCTATTGCCGCAGACAGACATATTGATGTTTTAGAGTTAGACGCTGCCTCAAGAACAGGCGTTGATGATATTAGAGAGATTTTGGACGGCGTAAGATATAAACCAACAAATGCCAGGTACAAAGTATATATCATCGATGAGGTTCACATGCTTTCTAAAAACGCTTTTAATGCGTTATTGAAGACCTTGGAAGAACCCCCTTCTCATGTAAAATTTATATTCGCAACAACAGAGATTAGAAAAGTGCCGGTTACGGTATTGTCTCGTTGCCAGCGCTTTGACTTGCAAAGATTGACTATTGAAGATTTAACTAAGCTGTTTAATAAAATCATTAACAATGAAGGCTGGAAAGGCGATGAAGAAGCTTTGCATATTATTGCTAAAGCTGCGGACGGTTCTGCCCGCGACGGCTTGTCTCTCCTAGACCAAGCGATTTCTTTGGGCTCAGGTTCTGTTAAAACTGAGGTGGTTAAAGAGATGATTGGTCTGGCAGACAGAAATCAGACTTTTGATTTGTTTGAAGCCTTGGTCAGCGGCGATGTTAATAAGGTTATTAAAAACCTGCAAGAACAATACAAAAATGGCGCTAACCCTTATACATTAATACAAGACTTAATCAATATTACTCATATGGTTGCAAAGGCTAAAATTGCACCGGCTTTTATTAATGATTTGTCTTTGACAGAGAACGAAAAAGAGCTTTGCAAAAAGCTGTCTCCAAATATTTCTGTGGCAGTTCTTTCTAAAATATGGCAAATGCTGATTAAAGGTCTTAGCGAGCTTAATATTGCGCCTTCGCAGATAGATGCGGTGGAAATGATTTTAATAAGAATTGCATATTCTGCAAACATGCCAACGCCAGCCCAGATTTTGGATGACGTAAAAAAAAACTCTAATTTCAGCATAAACACCCCTAAAGAGCCTATAGCTCAAGCCCCTAAAAGCGAGGCTGTTGCCGTTATGGCGGCAAACAGCAACAACAGCAACGGCGCTATTCTCAATACCACCGCAGATTTGGTTAAGCTTTTGGATGACACTAAGAAAGTGCGCATGATGTATTCTTTGAAAAATGATATATCAATATCAGAGTTCAAGGACGGGTATATAAAAATGGTGATGTCTGACAAGCTTGATATGGATTATATATTAAATCTGCACAAAGTATTGACCGAAGCAACCGGAAAACAGTGGAAGATTGACAGTTCTCGCGGAGTATTGGGCGAGACTATTGCAGATGTTGAAAAAGCGCAAACAGAGAATGACCAGAGAGATGTTTCAGAGTATCCTTTAGTAAGAGCTATTCTGGCAGAGTTTAAAGGTGCTAAAATAGAAAGTTTAGTGCGAAAAGTGCAAGAACAAATGGAAAATGATTCTGAAGAAGAATTGTTGTTTGAGGAGGATATAATATAAAATGGATATTCAAATGATTATGAGGCAAGCTCAGGCTATGCAAAAGAAAATGGCAGAGGCACAAGAGCAGCTTGAAAAAGAAGAGGTTGAAGGGTCTTCCGGCGGGGGAATGGTTAAAGTTGTTCTTAACGGAAGATTTGATATGAAAAAAATCAGCCTCGATAAGTCTTTGGTAGACCCCGAAGATACAGAGATTTTAGAGGACTTGATTATGGCCGCTTTTAATGATGCCAAAGCAAAAGTTGATGCAAAAACATCCAGCGCTATGGGGAATGTTACCGGCGGAATGAAAATGCCTTTCGGTATGTAAGCAGAGAACGGGTATGGCAGGCAAAGATATTGATAAATTGGTGAAGTTGGTGGCAAAACTGCCGTCTTTAGGAGCGAGGTCTTCAAGGCGTATTGTTTTGCAGCTTTTGCAAAAGCGCGATACTTTGTTTTTGCCGCTGATTGAGGCTTTGACTGATGTTGCCAATAATGTAAAGACCTGCGAAATATGCGGTAATTTTGACACGCAATCCCCCTGCTCTATTTGTGAAGATGAAAAAAGAAAAAACGGCATTTTGTGCGTGGTGCAAGATGTTGCTGATTTGTGGGCAATGGAGAGAGTGTCTTTCTTCAAAGGAAAGTATCATATTCTGGGGGGGATATTATCGGCACTGGACGGCGTTACCCCCGAAGATCTAAATATTGAAAGCATGCTGGCCCGCGTTACAGAAGAAGAAATCAGCGAAGTGATTTTGGCTCTGCCGGCAACGGTTGACGGACAGATTACAGCTCATTACCTGACAGCGCGCCTAAAAGACAGCAATGTAAAAGTTTCTACCCTAGCTCAGGGAATCCCCATGGGGGCAGAGCTTGATTATATGGATGAAGGGACTATTCAACTGGCGGTAAATTCCAGAAAAGTCGTTGGAGAATAAAAATGTCTGAACAAAAAGTGCTTCGTGAAAAGTTAATCGCCAAAGGGGTTAACTTTATTGACGCCAATACCGTTTATCTGAGAGAAGATACAGATATTGCCGAAGGGGTTTTGGTTGAGCCTTTTGTTGTGTTTGGAGATAAGGTTAAAATCGGCAAGGGATGCACTATTAAAGCATTTTCTCATATCGAGCAATCCATTATCGGCGAAAACTGTCTTATAGGTCCGTTTGCAAGAATCCGCTCTAATACGATTATTGGAGATAATTCTGGAATTGGAAACTTTGTAGAGGTGGCGCGCTCAACAATTGGCAAAAATTCTCCGGCATGGCATTTGAGTTTTATCGGCGACAGTGAAATTGGCGACAATGTCGGAATTGGAGCCGGAATGGTGACGTGTAATTTTGACGGCGTTAACAAAAATAAGACAGCCATTGAGGACAATGTGTTTGTTGGATCTCAAGTTACGCTGGTTGCTCCTGCAAGGCTCGCTGAGGACTCTTTGGTGGCGGCGGGTAGTGTGGTGAGTCAGGGTGTTGAGAAAGGCGCTCTTGCTATTTCCAGAGCGCCCTTGATTCAGAAGCCCGATGGGGCTGCAAAATACTTCAGTAAAAAGAAGCTATAAGGCTTCTTCTATAAGGTTATCTAACTCGTTACGGTCGCTTTTATTATAGCCCTCTTGGTCAGGCTTGGCTGCCGGTTTGGCAGCTGCTTTTTTGCTGCTTTCGACAGTTTTAGCCTCTGGTTGTTTTTTGGCTTTTTCAATTGCCTTAGTTTTTACTTCTTCAACCTTCTTCTTTACCTTAGGACGGGCAAGTTTCTCAAAAAGCTCGTCGGTTTCATTTTTCTTCTTTTTATCTACTTCTTTCTTTTCTTCTTTTTCAGAAGCGTCTTTAGCTTTGCTCTTTATGCTTTCTAAAGTCTCAGCAGGAATTAATGCCTCTATCGGTTTGGCAAAGTTTCCGGCCATTTTGAAATATTTAGATTCTGAGAAAAACTCAGACTGCTCTTCTGCAGGGATTACCCAAGAGATTAGGATATTAAACAATATTACAATTAAAAATGCACGGGCAAGGCCGAAGAAAAGGCCTAAAAACTTGTCCAGCCAGTTAAAGCGGCTGTCTTTTATCTGTCCGACGATGTTTCCGGTAAGTAAAATCCAGAAAACCAAAAAGCCAACAAAAACAAACAGAGCTGTAATAATGCCAGATACCAGACCGCTGGCAATATACTTCATGGTTATAGGGTTTAAAACGGGGAGTAAATAAATTATGCAGGCAAACGCTAATATCCAGCCAACGATGGACAGGACCTCTTTGACAAAGCCGCGGCTTAAAGCAATTAATGCCGAGATACCGATGATGATTAAAATAATTACATCAAGATTATTAATGTTTATCATAATTTTATCCTCTATTGAAACCAGTTTATAAGGCGCTGGACATTGCCGATTTCATTAACTTTTATGCCGGAAGGGTTAAACTTTTTGTCTTTGGCAGATGCCGGTATTATGGCACTGGAAAAACCAAGCTTGTGAGCCTCTTTGAGGCGGGAATTGGGCTGACTGACGGCGCGGATTTCTCCTGACAAGCCGATTTCTCCAAAAATTACCGTATCTGCAGGTAAGGGCTTGTTGGTTAGAGAAGATATTACGGCCATAGCTACCGCTAAATCTGCAGCGGGTTCTGATATTTTTAAGCCCCCTGCGATATTAAGATAAATGTCTTGAGAACTGAGGTTCATGCCGCAACGAGCCTCTAAAACGGCCAAGACCATCGCTAAACGGTTAGAATCCCAACCGACGACTGCTCGTTTGGGGCTGGAATAACCTGTGGGGCTAACAAGAGCCTGAATTTCTACAAGCACCGGACGAGAACCCTCTATGCCTGCAAAGACACAAGAGCCAGAGACGTTGCCTTGTCTTTCTGCCAAAAATAATGCTGAAGGGTTTTCAACCTCAGTAAGGCCTTTGTCCTGCATCTCAAAAACGCCGATTTCGTCTGTTGCGCCATAACGGTTTTTAACTGCTCTGAGTATGCGGAAGTGGTGGCCTCTTTCTCCCTCAAAATAAAGAACGGTATCAACCATATGTTCTAAAACTCTTGGGCCGGCAATTGAGCCCTGTTTGGTAACATGGCCAACTAAAAACAATGTGAAGCCCTTTTTCTTGGCAAGCTTAATAAGCTCATAAGCCGTGGCTCTAACCTGAGAGACGCTGCCCGGAGTGCTTTCGACTTCTTCAAGATACATGGTTTGGATAGAATCAATAATGACAACAGCCGCATGGGACTTATCCAGCGTGGCGACTATATCGCTAACATCTGTGGCTGAAGCAAGGTTGACCGGTGATTGGTCAAGGTCTAGCCTTTTGGCGCGAATACGCACCTGATCAATAGCCTCCTCGCCAGAGATATAATAACATTCTGGTTTTTGCGGAAGGTTGGCAATGCTGGCACAGGCTTGTAAAAGCAGGGTGGACTTGCCTATTCCCGGGTCTCCACCAACTAAAATTGCCGAGCCGGCAACTAAGCCGCCACCGCAAACACGGTCGAGCTCTTTTATGCCGGTTACCATTCTTTCAAGCTTTTCAGGTGCACCGCTTAAAGGAACGAACTCTAGCATGCTACCTTTCTTTTTAGGCTTGAAGTTAGAAAAACCCTCGCCGTTTACTTTTTCCTCATTAAGGCAGTTCCAGTTACCGCAGGAATCACACTTGCCTTGCCATTTTGAATAGGCCGTTCCACATTCCTGACATATAACTTCGCTGCTTTTTTTTGCCATGTTATACTTCTACCTTAATTGGGCCGACGGAGCTTCCCTTAATAAACTGTCTGACATATTCGTTATCTGTTTTATCAAGCTCTTTTACGCTACCTTGCCAAATAATCTTTCCCTTATAAAGCATGGCTATTTTATCTGCAATCTTGCGGGCAAGATCGGAAGAGCGTCGTGTC
>JAISFX010000123.1 GCA_031263385.1 Lactobacillus sp. | reverse complement strand
CCTATATCCGTTTCTAAAATGCTGACCTTCTTGAATAAGAAGTTAGAGACCTTGGGCCTAAAAAACATCAACCTTATTGAAAAAAGATACATCCCCCAAACATGGAAAGAGATGGAGCAATCTTATAAAGAATACCACCGTGTAAGAGCCGCTTTTCTTAAGATGCTGTCCTATTCACATAAAGAAGAATGCCAAGAGATTGGGCTAGCTAATGCCGATATCGAGCTCTTAAAGAAAGGCATCTCTCCAGAGAACTATAACACCCACCTCAAAGTGCCCTTTGACTTTGGCGGAGCATTAGACTTCAACAACCTTTCGATAGTAAAGTCTCACCCCATACATGACCGCCTCCATCAAATTATCGAGTTTCAGATTTCTACAGACTTTCTAAAAACTCATAAAAAAATTTATATCCCCAGCTTTGAAGGGAAAATCTACCATGACTGATTTAGCCCTATACCTAAACCTTTTCAAAGATCAAGAAAGCTGTATAACCTTCAAGCCATCCAGCCCTGAAGAGATAGATAGAATCAATGAGTATTTAATCAGCAAACGCTTCTGTCCCCTGCCTTTGGAGTTCATACAGTTTTTAAAACAAACCAATGGATTCATCTTTAACGGCATAGAACTTTTTGGCAGTATCCCTCATTACCGTGCTGAAAAGAAATACATTTTTCCTGATTTAGAAAAAGTAAATTCTCACTACGACACATATATGTTCTTCACAAAAAAAGTTATTTTAGGTAGAATGTCTGAAAGTATTTTAACTTATGACAGCAAAGACGGCTTTTATTCTGTCGTTGACCGCATGAAACTTCGCTCTCGTTTCGAGACCAAAACTTTTCAGGAATTGTTAAAATACTTAACTAAATACATCGCCTAAGGGAGGATAGTATGGAAGCGCAACAGCAAATTGACATAACTTTATTGGCTGTAATGAGTAGAGACTTTTACATTGCTGATCTGTATGAAAACGGAGACTTCTCCAGCCCCGAAGACAAAAGAGAACTCCGCAAATACTTAAAAAGTGACGAATGTGATTGCTTCATCTGCGGCCGCAAAACCGGAGACGAGTTCGCCGACAAACTAAGCTTTAAGCCCTTATTGATACTTACCAGCCAAAACTATCAAAACAAAGGCAACATCCGTTATGTAAAAACTGTTGAGCAGTTGTTTCGCTATCTCAAGGCTTATAAATTAAAAAGACCTGCTCTTCTAGGTGGCAAAAAAGTATATGAACTTTTCTTAAAACTTAATGCCGTCCAAAAAGCCATAATCACCATAGAAAAAGAAATCAGCTTTGAAAGCGGCATAAAGTTTAACCTTGAATATCTTTCAAAAAACTTCAACCTAACCTCTCAAAAAAATCTTTCTCCAAAAACCACCCAATATGTTTTTGAAAAAAAGCATGACTTATCTTGGCATCGCAACAAATATTGGCAACAGGAAAGATAATTACTTATACTTCTTAATCTGCTTAAAAATCCCACCGCATTGTTCCGTAGAACTGCTGGTTGTAATAATCTGAGCGATAGTCTATCGAATACCCGATGTTAAGCGCAAACGGTAAATCACCACTATTTATCTTAAGGTTTATATTTCCGCGCAATGTGTCTCTTTTGTCAGAGCTTGATGACACCTTCCAAGGAGACATCCTGTTCCCCACAAATGACGATGTTGTTGTCGCACTTGTATCCCCGATGTTTCTGGCATAAGCTACATCCACCGATGGTGTAAATATATGGTTTTCATAAAATAAGTCTTGAGCCATTCTCAAACCAATAGGAATCTCAACAATATCCCATGTCATTCTGTCAAAATGCCTTGCTCCAGTACCTCTTTCATCAAAACCTTCAGAAAACAAACGTGTAACCTCAATCCCAACATAAGGTTCTATAACTGTACAAACCGTATCTCCAAAATTATAGCCGGCTTCCAGATTAGCAAAAAATGCATAAGTATCATACTCTCCCCAAGTATTTACTGTAGATGCAACAAACTCTGTGTCGTTTGTCATATACCCCATACCAAGGTTCCATGACACATAAGGACGAACATCCTTATATTTACCATAAAAAGATATGATATATTCATCTATCTCATTAACACTTTTAACCCCCATAGAAGATGAAGCCGTTTTTGCCTCACCATTAGCATAAGAAAATGCCAATCCCATATTCAGCCTTTCTGGAATAAAATCTTGGTCATAACCAAACGCAAAACCGTTTGGCCTGTATTTATACCCCAAACTTTTGCTGCTACTGTCTTTTTTTATCTCATTACGACTTATATTAAACCAAAAATGTTCATCAGAATAATCCTGCTCTGCAACACAATCTTGGCAGTCTTTATTCCTGTTCTGAATACGCGACACCACTTGGCGGCTAAACTGCCTTACAGAACCTCTGTGCACCTGTTCATATATCTCGTAGTCTTTACCACCCAAAGCCTCAAACTTGTCTATAATTGCTTGGCTCACCATTCCTGTTATATATATGTAGTCCAGCTCATATCTCTCTGCATCACTCAAATTGTTTCTTTTTCTATAAGCATCAGCAAGGCTGCTCAAGTTCTTATAGCCTACCATATCATTAACCGTTATATATGTGTTTGTACCATCAGAAGATATTGTCGATAAATCACTTGTTGAGATATATCCGTTCGACTTCATAAACGCAGAATAATCAACATTAGAATATGTATAGTTATTGGCCGCTAGTTTTGAAATCTCATAAGGCATAAACAAAGCTGTAGCATCAGCAGTTATGGTTCCTGTAATATTTGCAAGCTTGGTGGAACTCATCTGCGGCCTAAATATTGTATTAGCCTTAAACTCAACATCCGCCCCCAAGATTGAATTATGCCTCTGTGTCCAAGCATCTGCCTCGTCAAAGAGCATATAAAAATGCCCTTCATTAATATTCATCTTTCCCTTAAAGTTGCTGTTATCACCCCATAAAGATAAGTCACCCAAACC
>JAISFX010000111.1 GCA_031263385.1 Lactobacillus sp. | reverse complement strand
TGTAAATATAAATATTATAGAAAATGTTATTGAAAAAGCGCAACAACATCCTGAATTGGCCTAAGTAAAACAGGATAAAGAACATGGGAAAAATAGCAGACTCTTTTAAAAAACTTTTTTCAAGTGAAGAGACGAACAAAGAAGAACATCCATTTGCTACAACAGCATTGGAGCTGACATTAGATAACCTGAATACTCTCATCTACATAAATGAGATTGATACAGGCAAAATACTTTTCATCAATAAAAGGATGATGAAAGAATTTGGCGGTAAAAAACTTGATGAATTTATAGGGAAGCCATGCTGGAAAGTTTTGCAAGATGGTTTTGATAAAATGTGCGAGTTTTGCCCTATTCCTGACTTGCTAAAAACCGGCGACCCGTACCGTGTGTGGGAGGAATATAACACTGTTACTAATCGCTATTACCAAAATACTGACAGCCTTATCAGGTGGGTTGACGGTAGAATCGTTCATATGCAACATTCTGTAGATATTACTGAACGAAAAATGATGGAGATGAAGACTACTGAAGCTGTTGCCAGACTTGAGGCTGTTATGGCTAATTATCCGGGAATCCTGATAAGTCTTGATATGGATAAGGTATGCACAATGGCTTCGGGGTCTCAGTTATCAAGACTTGGGATGGAAAAAGAAGAGATTGTTGGCATGAGTATTTATGATGCTTTACCAAAATACAGAGACCAAATGGATAAGCCTTTTGAGATGGCATATAACGGCACCCCATACAACTGGATTATGAAAATCGGCAATGATGATTATAACTGTTTTGAGACACCTTTGTACAATAACAAAGGAAAGATAAACGGCGTCCTTTTTGCAGCTAATGATATATCAGGCACCATGGACACCCAAAAGAGGCTTAAAGTCGCAATGGAACAGGCTCAACAAGGAAGCCTAGCAAAGACTGAGTTCTTATCAAGAATGAGCCATGAAATTAGAACGCCAATGAATGCGATTATCGGTATGACTCAGATTGCAAAAGAATCTGAAGATGTTGAAAAAATTAAGAGCTATTTGGAAAATATTGATGTGTCTTCACACCATTTATTAGAGCTTATTAATGATGTGCTAGATATCTCTAAAATTGAAGCCGATAAAATGACATTTGATAATGAACGCTTCAGTATGGAAAATATGCTCATGAATATAAACAGCATCATTATTGAGAAAGCGGACAGCAAAAAGCAAAAGCTAAATGTGTTTATTGACCCGACAATGAAGAAATATTTTATGGGTGACGAGTTTAAGATTTCTCAAGTGCTGATTAATCTAGCCTCTAATGCAATAAAGTTTACACCAGAAGAGGGAACTGTTGATATCTCTGTGAAGCAGGTCAGATCTAATGACAAAGGGACAACTTTAAGCTTTGTTGTAAAAGATACGGGAATCGGCATTAATCCTGAGCAGCAGAGCCGTATATTTAAGTCTTTTGAGCAGGCGGATGGAAGCACTGCCAGAAAATATGGCGGAACAGGCTTGGGCTTATCAATAAGTAAAAACATTGTTGAAAAGCTTGGCGGTAAAATTTGGGTTGAAAGCGAAATCGACAAAGGATCTACATTTGCATTTGAGATTCCTCTTGAAAATGCTGAGAGCCAAGAGGACACCGAGTGGAAGAAGTTTAATCTTCAGAACCTCAGAGTGTTGGTAATTGATGACAGTAGAGAGGTATGTGAGTATTTCTTGAAGATTATGGAGAAGTTTGAGATAGCTGCAGATGCTGCGATTTCAGGCGCAGAGGCTATTGATATGATTGCAAAAGCATCGCAAGAAGGAATGCCTTACAGCGTGATATTTGTTGACTGGAAGATGCCTGAGATGGATGGTATTGAAACTATCAAACAAATTAAAGAACGTGGCAAGGATGACGCAATAATCATCATGATATCTGCATCTGAATGGATTGAGGTTGAGGACCAAGCCAAGGGCGTGGGTGTTGAGAAGTTTATTCCTAAACCATTATTCCCATCTGTGATATTAAACGCTATCAGCGAATCCGTAGGGGGGATATCTAAAGCACCTAAGACCGAGGACAAAGAAAAAGAATATGACTTCTCTGAAGTTACGGTGCTGTTGGTCGAGGATATTAAGGTTAACCAAGAAGTGTTTAAGGCTTTGATGGAAAAGACCAACGTTAATGTTGATACCGCAGATGACGGTATGGAAGCAGTGATGAAGTTCCAAGGGAACCCTGATAAATATGACCTTATATTTATGGATATTCAGATGCCGGAAATGGACGGTATGGAAGCTACCAGAAAAATACGCTCTATGGATGATATTGACAGAGCAAAGACTGTTCCAATTGTGGCAATGACTGCAAACGTGTTCAAAGAAGATGTTGATAAATGTTTGGAAGCCGGAATGAACGGTCACCTTGGTAAACCAATCGATAGAGACAGCATTATTGACAGGATTGTGTTCTACACATCTTCTAAGGTTAAGAGCGCCACAGCTAGCGAGCCTGTTGCCAAAGAAGAAGCCGGTGCGGAATCTTATCTTCCATATATTGATTTAGAAGAATTTAAGAAACGTCTGGGATGCGATGAAGATACTTGCAAGATACTTCTAAAGTCTTTTGCTGAGGAAAATGATTCTGAGGAGCTAATAGAGGCGATGAACCAGAGAGACTGGCAGAAAGCCAAAGACGTTGCTCACAAGATTAAAGGTATCGCTGGGAATCTTTCTTTGAAGGAACTGTACGATATATCAAGCACTATTGATAAAGAGCTAAAAGAAGGGCAAGATGTTTTGGTGCATATGGACAAGCTTAAACAAGTTGCCAATGAGACCAAGAGTGCCGTTAATAGGTTTATATCTTAAAAACAAAATGCCCCGCAAAGACGGGGCATTTTTTATGGGTTATGAAATAACTAACTAGTAAAAGCCTGTATGTTTTCTTTAGTTATTTTGATAAGCTCTTTCATGGCTTCTAAGTCTTCATAAGTATCTGTGCTGTCTTTAATTTTTTGCTCATATTCCACAGATTTTGCATAAAGTTCACTAAGAGACAGATTGCTAGAGATGCCTTTGATGTTGTGGATTATCTCTTTAGCACGGAATCGGTCTTTGTTTTGCAAAGTTCTGGAGAATTCGTCAATATAACCGTTGTTTAAGAAGTCTTTCAACAAGGCTTTACAAACCTCTATCCCACAGCCAATTCTTTTTTCCATATCTTCAACATCAACATAGGGAAGATATTTTGAATATGCAGAGACATCGTCCGCTCCGGCAGGTTGGCATGTGGCTGAAGCATCTTCAAAGTTAGTATATTTCTTTATTTTTTCCATAACGCTTTCACGACTTACAGGCTTATTGATGTAGTCAGTCATGCCGGCGCGAAGAAATTTCTCAACATCTTCAGGAGAACTTTTGGCGGTCATGGCGATAATAGGAACATTTTTGGTGTTTTGAATCTCAGGCAAGGTTCTGATTCTTCTGGTGGTTTCATAACCATCCATCTCGGCCATCTGGATATCCATAAAAATAACATCATATTGGCCGTCTCTGACCTTAAACCTTTTTATAGCATCTGACCCACTGTAAACAATATCAAGCTTTATGCTTGTATTTTCAAGTACCGCCTTGAATACTTCTTGATTAACACCAAAGTCTTCTACCATTAACACCCTAATATCCATTGAGTCCTGGGGTTGTTCGTTATCTGTATTCACAATTGCCTCCTAATTCGTATTACACGTAATTTATATTACAATCCAAGCAATAAATAAATAAAAAAAATTATTTTTTTAACTTCGTAGGCTTCAAAATAAGCCAAAAGTTGTATTTTCTACATAAAATTCTCGTCTACGTTATGCCGCTGCTGGGTTTAAAGTTCAAAAATCTTAAGCCGCTAAGGATAGAATATACGTCATAAAGTGCATTATGGTTATTAAGCCCAAGGGCTTTTAGGGTATCTTCTTGTCCAAGAAGGCGGGCGATGTCTCCTGAGGCTTGCTCTTTGATGTTTATTCCCCTCCCATCATAGCTTGAGCGAAACCATGGGGCGATATTTTTGTATCTAAGCGAGCCGGTATCAGATATATCATAATATGATATAGTTTCAGCCATAACCTTTCCATCGCCGATATCTGAACAGCTAGGTGCGCCCCAGCTATGAGAATAACAATCAAGGTCCCCAACAAAAGAGCTAAACCGCTCATAGGCCTGAGGGAAAGATATGCCCTCTTTGTTTATCAGCTTGTCAGTAAGGCCTGTCAAATTGATGAAATAATCAGACAATCTCGCATGTAGCTTGGGTTTTATGTAGATGTTGAGTTCTTCCATAACGTCGAGGTTGTCTGAAACCTTTATGGCGGCAATTTGCACAACTTCTCTGTTCTTCCAGCCGTCAAAGCCCGGTTCAAACAAGCCATAATCTGCCAAAAATTCTGTATCAAAGACAACAAATGCCATTTTAGCCTACCCTTCAACTGAGTGTATCACCATAAAAGTGATATTAGTAATCGCTCCTTAGTTCGCGCAAGACAACTTTCTCATTATTAATTCCGACAGGGCGATTGAAAACCCAAAACTCGATAATAACATTTAGTAAATTATGTTCAAAGGCATAGTCTATGGCCTCTTGCAGGCCTTTAATATAGCGGATTCTTCTATCGAAAAGATGCATTGTGCCATTATAGTCAGGGTCTCTTTTCATGTCTCGGGGGGAATAGGTTTGGTTATGAGACAGCAGATAATCTACAACATCGCCGCGGATGCATAATTCTCCGACACAAGTTTGGTTTGGAAGGTAATTGCGAAAAGAGATGCTGACGGTAAATTTTTCGAGATTGATTTCTCGGCAATAATCAATTATCTCTGCTGCTTTAAGGCATCTGGTTTTGGTTGATGCAGCGACAGTTTTATCTCTGACATCATAAAACTCGACTTTAGTTGCATCCATGAATGCTTTTATTTTGTCTTCGTCAAAGCCATTTAAGAAAACCTCTTGGAACTGGTTTAGCCCAAGCCTTTTCATGGTCTCTATGCTTTCTAATTTTGTTTTAACTCTCATGGGTCTATTGTGCTTATTAAAGTTGATTTAGTTATTAATAGCCCCAAACCAAGCATAAATCAATCTTTTCATTTTAAAGTAAAAGAAGAGATAGTCCGGGGACTATCTCTTCTTTTGCGGATTGCGCCGCAGCTAAATTATTTAATCGCTTTGGTTTGGTTTCGGTTGCGCGAATCTTTGTACCTGAGATTCGCTTTGTCAACCTTCGGTTCTTTGACGTCTTCTACAAAAATTGTTCCATCCGTTTTATAGATGTCAAAAGCGCCTGTTTCTTTTTCCATTTGGATAAGCTTCTGGTCAGAAGCTGTTAAAAAACCCACCTTTTTGTATTTAAGGTTAGGCGCAATTATCACCTTACCGGCCTTATCACCAATGCCATAACCTTCGGCTAACAAGATAAAATAATCATCAGCAGGAGCGAAATTTTTGTAGGCGATGGGGTAGACTTCTTTATAAGAAGCATCATACATACCCTTCATGCCGCCTTTTCGTGGGTAGTATAAGTTACCCTCGAAAGCTAGGCTTTCGCATCCTTCAAATTTCTTTTCACCTGTTGACAGCAGTAAGCTTTTACCCGTACTTTCGGTAATCCAAACGCCTGCACCTATAATTTCAGGAGCGGTCGATGACTTAAGCGTCTTTTCTGCTGCTTTTACATTCCAATGCCCGTCTTTTTCGAGCATGGAAATTCCGGTTACACCTGTTGGCGTGTACTTTGGCGACATAAGTTCAGGTCCGAAAAGAATACCAAAGACGATTAATACTACGCCGACAAGGATTATCGGCATGTACTTTGACCATGGCCCGAAATCGGGCTCTTGCCCCCGGTTGGTCATTGACACGGGGTTGCTGTTGTTTTTACTCATGATAAAATTGGGTTAAATTAAAAGTGAATACTCTATTTATATCATGTCCACAAAATAATGCCGTGCAAAATGCACTTTAAACCATTTTAATAGACACAATATTTTTTTATTAGATTCGGTATAGCATGGAAAATTCAATTTGTCTAGACAAAATAGGACAACATAAACGAAAACAGATTGTCATCACGACAACCTGTTCTCTTGTTTAACATAAACTAAAAATTTAAAAATCTATGCCCTATTTTTTAGGAATAGGGATTAGCTTGCCATTACTAATGTCCACTTTGCTCATCGGCTTTTTTAAAGCGCTTATCTGTACAATGTAGCCATCTTCCAATATAAACTCCGTTGGAAAAACATAATTAAAGACCATTACTCCCTCGGGCGTGTAAAAATTGTAATTTTTGGCACGAACTGCGGGATAATCTTTGTGTCTTCCTTCGCCGATAATCGTGCCTGATGATTTTGAGCCATCAGCAAGGATTAATGGCTGGTCCAGAGCAAGACGGTGAAAAACTCTTTTGTCTGCGAAGGTACTGATTAATGTTCTGCTTGAGACCCGAAATAGGGCTCTGTACACTAGACCATTTTCGGGATCCTTCGTTTGGAATTCGTAGAAATCGGGGTCTTTGGGATGTACTACACCGACATAGGTATTGCCGCTGACATCTTCTGCCGTAATTTTACCCTTATCGATTGTTATTTTAAGGGTTGGCGTTTCAATTACTTCTACTTCTGCGGAAGATTTTGCGCTGGCGTTACCGCTTGTACTGTTACCGCCACACGCGGTGAAGGTTGTTACTAACGCTGCTATCGCGAACGCTTTCACTAATGAAAAATAATTTGTTCTCATAGTTTTATCGAATTAATAAGTAAGTATTCTGGTTATTGGATACACTAAAAACTGATTCTTGTCTAGACAAAAACTTAACAAAACGATGAAATGTAATTAATCCGAGGGTTTAATCAAAGTCGATTTGCTCTAAAGTGGCCTCAAAACCGCTTAGGTTGGGGCTGCAGATGTAAGCTCCGACCTTTACTTCAGGAGAATCGTGGATAAGGTGCAAAAGACGTATTTGCAAGAAATTGGTGCCGTCAAGGGAATATGATATAATATAATCGTCATTAGACTTTTTGATGCGATACCAAATCTCATTAACCTCAGCG
>JAISFX010000110.1 GCA_031263385.1 Lactobacillus sp. | reverse complement strand
CATTGTTTGTTTCCAACAATGGCAGACAACTCCGCGAGTTTTTATATACGGATGTAGAACAGGCCTATATGGCACAGAACTTGTCTCTTCTTTCATCAGAAATAATGTCAGACCCGATTGATTTGAGCTTCAACCAGCACGACAGCGTTTTATATGTTGTACTTGAGGACGGAACAATTTCTAACCTTACTCTGTATAGAACCGAACAAGTAAAAGGCTGGAGCAAGATCAGAACAGAGGGAAGCTTTGTCTCTGTGGCCATAAGCGGAGATGACCTCTACTTTATCACCAAGCGTGGAGACAAATATTATCTGGAGCTTACTGATGCAGATTTCTTTGTGGATTGTGGCATCAAGCAGGAAAGCCCTGTTCCGCAAAAAGTGTGGAGTGGTTTTGATTTATTTGAAGGCAAAGAAATATCAATCATGGCAGACGGTTATACGGTTGACAAATGCTGTGTGGAAAATGGAAGCATTACCTTGTTAAATGACGCCTCTGTCATTTATGCAGGCTATCCATATTCTCACGTCATAGAACCACTTCCTCATATGATTGATGGTGGTTTCAAACCATACCCGCCCACAACTTATAGAATTATCTCCGGAATATTCCGAATAATCGACAGCGGTTCATTTTACATTGATATGGGTAATGGGCAGATGTCCGTTCCGTTGCGTAAGATGTCCGATAATCAGATACTGGAAGCCGAACGTATCAAATATTCTGGAGATATAAAGCTAAGATCCATAGGCTGGATAAGAGACATGGATAAAAGCCCATGGCGTATAGAGAGTGATGACCCATCCTCTTTCACACTCTTATCCGTTTCAACAACAATCAAACAAAAATAAGGAGAAAGAAAATGGCAGGAGTAGCAGCAGCGACTTCCGCAGGCGTTAAAGGATATTCTCAAGTAAAAAATATCGTAGAAAACCAGCGTCTCAAAAAAAACGAAATCGGTGAAGTAAAACAAAATCAGTATATTGATATAAAAAAACAAAAAAATCTTTTAGATAGCCAATTGGCAACTCGCAGAGCTCGACTTGGAGCTATGGGAATTGCTTCATCAGGAGGCTCTAATGCGGCAGTTCAAAATAAAACTATCAACGATGCATATGAAGGTATTGGCAATCGTCAAACTGCAGATGCAAAAAAAATTAGCTCTATCAGAAAGAAGAGAAACGATGAAGCTGAGGATATGTATATTGAATCTGCCCAAAAGATTCTCTCCTCAGGTGCCCAAATTATATAATTAAGTAAAGGAGAAAAAAATGCCAAGAAAAAAACAAAATTATATCGAAAAAAGACAAGAGGAATATAATGCCGTCTTGCCTGTCGGAGACCAGCTAGATGCTATCTTAAAAGCATTTGACATTGTCTTGCAGCAAGATGGAGACCTTCCTTACGAGCTTATTGATATAATTGAGAAATGGCAGGATATTAAAACTAAATATCCAAAACAATAAAAAAATAGCCCCTCCAGAAAAGAGGGGCTATTTTTATCTTTTCTGCCCGCCGCGAGTCATAATGGTTTACAAAATATTAACATTTGTGTGCTATACATCCGATAAATTTTAACTGAGGCCGCAAAATGACTCCCATCCGTGAAGAAATTGTTCATGTAAACGGTCATCCTAAGAAGATGATAATGTTTCTGCACGGCTATATTGATGATGCCGATACCATAGACGCCAGACTTCAGTACATGATAGACAACCTTGATGATGTCGTAATCAGAGTCCCACTTTCCCCATACTGCTGTGAAGTCCACGAAGGAAAAAAACAGTGGTACTCTATGCACCGTTTTGACCCCAATGATGACCGCAAATTTGTAAAGACTATGAATGAATGTGCTGCTTGTTATGATAAAATGGGCTTAGGTCTTATGGAGGCCTATTCATATCTAAAACCATATATGGAAAATTGCCTCAATGAATATGAGCTTGAAGAAAAAGATTTGTTCATATGCGGTTTCTCTCAAGGGGCGACTTTAGCAATATACAGCTCTTTGCTGGCAGAAGATAGGGTTGCCGGCTGCGTAAGCTTTGGTGGTATGATTGCGCCACATTCGTATTTGCTGAAAAACTATCTAAACACTCCAGACTTTTTGCTCATCCATGGAGACCAAGATAACCTTGTTCGTTACGATGCTCTTGAGTTTACCAAAAAACATCTTAAGGGAATGGGTAGCAAGGTAGAGACCTTAACTATAAAAGATGAAAATCATCGCATATCTGATGAAGGTGTTAGAGCTATGGTTAAGTTTATAAAAAAGAGAATGGGGTAATTGCGCCGCCGTCTTTATAAAGCCTGTTTTCCTTTAATGGCTCTTTCAAGTTTTTATCTATAAAGTCACGATAATTCCCGTGTTCTTTGATATATGTTTTTAACCATGTCGGGTACACGGCCAGTCTCTTCCATATTTTATCATCTTCACCCAAAAGGTTGCGTATGGACGAGTTCTTATCAACCACAAACAACTCAACATTTGCTGAGTTTATATCTTTGTCCTCTGCCAGTGTTAAAGCATTAACAATCCATTTTAATGTGAGCTTCAGTGTCTCATTTTTATTATCTACATATACATAAATAGGCTTCACGGCAATTGTCTCAGGGATAAGCTTTAGCTTTGCTGTTTCGGTATAAGTCTTTTTAAGTACGCCCTCCAAGGCCACTCCATTGCCGGTCAAAAGATCGCATCGTTTAAGCAAAAATGCTGAACGTGCAGTCCTTTCAGAAGGGAAGAACAAGATATTCAAATCAAGACCGTACTTCGCGCTGTATTCCTGCACATTGTTCAAATCATCTGTCCCTGTTACAGCACAAACTTTTTTGCCTTTATAAGCTTCCAAAGAATTTGCCCCAACATCAAAGGTTAGGAACATCTGCCTGTCAAAATACATTAAAGCCGCAGGGGTATATTTTTTGTTCAACTCCACAGATGCCGAATAAGGTGTTGCTCCCAACATAACATCCACGGTACCGTTTCTCAAAGCTTCAGAAGCTTTGTCGGCATCAATATGCTTCATCTCGAAGTTATCATCTCTTCCGATAATTGCGCTGGCAAACATTCTACAAATATCTGCATCGATTCCTTGCCACACACCATCCTCATCTTTATGAGCATATGTTTTTGGGTCAAGATCTGTGCCGCATACAACCTTTCCCCTAGACTGGATAAACCTCACACCGGGGTCATTTGCCCAAACATCGTTTCCGGCAAAGCACATACATAAAAAAGCAGAGACAACATATTTCAGTTTCATTTTATTAACCAATTTAGTATATTATTCTCAATTATTACCAACTATAAGGCATAATTTTATGAAACGTAACCTTTTTTTGCAACTTATCATATTCTGTTTTTGCATATTCAACACTCCTGTTCAGGCCGCGGGCATAGCGGAGAAAGAGGCAAAATTATGGGTTGAAGATAAGGGCAGTCGCCTGCTAGAAGCTTTTGCAGAAGAAGATATGGAAAGAAAGTTTAATACTTTGGATGAGCTTTTCATCAATTATGTTGATTTAGACTATATCTCCAGATTCGTTATTGGCAAATATTGGCGCGAAATGACCAAAGAACAACAGGCACAATATAAAAAGCTGTTCACACGTTATGCCTTAGGTGTTTATAAATCTTTCCCCTTAAGCTTTAAAGACCGTATCGGTTTTGATGTTTCTAAGGTTAATATTGATGGCAAATATGCAGAAGTTACTACTAAGGTTTCCCTTAATAACGTAGATATGGAACCCATAGATTTAACCTTTTTCCTAGATAAGAAGAAAGACATAAAGCTGGTCGATATCAAGCTTGAGAAGATTTCTCTGATATTGTCATACCGCACACGCTTTTATCAAAAAATCCGCGAAGTTGATGAGGATATGACATGGTTTTTAGAAGATTTTGAAACAACCGTAAAATCTACCGAGACCAGCAATCGGCTCAAACTTGAAAATTAAAGTTCAAACTCTCTTGAATTTATAAACATATCAATGTATTATCTTCTCTCGTAATTAAAGAGGATACTAACATGAAAATACAACTACACAACACGCTGCACAGACGCAAAGAAGAGTTCAAGCCCATAGATGATAAAAATGTGCGCATGTA
>JAISFX010000097.1 GCA_031263385.1 Lactobacillus sp. | reverse complement strand
AAAGAAATGATTGAGGCAAACCTTCGTCTGGTTATTTCTATTGCTAAAAAATATACTAACCGTGGTTTGCAGTTCCTAGATCTTATTCAAGAAGGTAATATCGGCTTGATGAAGGCCGTTGATAAGTTTGAATACCGCCGCGGATACAAGTTCTCAACTTATGCAACATGGTGGATTAGGCAGGCTATTACTCGCTCGATTGCAGACCAAGCTCGCACAATTCGTATTCCGGTTCATATGATTGAGACTATTAACAAATTGGTTCGTACTTCTCGTCAGATGTTGTCTGAAATGGGCAGAGAGCCTGTTCCTGAAGAATTGGCAGAGCGTTTGTCTATGCCTTTGGAAAAGGTTCGTAAGGTATTGAAGATTGCTAAAGAGCCTGTGAGCTTGGAAGCACCAGTTGGTGATGAAGAAGATTCTTCTTTGGGTGATTTTATTGCGGATGAGGGTGCATTGCAGCCGATAGATTCTGCAATTCATTCAAATTTGAAGGAAACTTGTACCAGAATTCTTTCATCATTAACGCCTCGTGAAGAGCGCGTGCTTCGTATGAGATTTGGTATCGGTATGAACACAGACCATACTTTGGAAGAAGTTGGACAACAATTTAACGTTACTCGTGAGCGTATTCGTCAGATTGAGGCCAAGGCACTTCGTAAGTTGAAGCACCCAAGCCGTTCTAGAAAGCTACGTTCTTTCTTGGACAACTAGTCCCGAGGTGGGACGGCCATAAATAGTTTGTGAGTTGCTTTGATTCTTACTGTTCCCAAGAAATGGCTGTGCTGGGTGTGATTGTTACTTCGATTTTTATAGCTAGAGGAGGTTGTCATGATTTCATTGCGTGAGGCGGACTATTGGTTAAAGACCTTTAAGGAAGGTTGGAAGAAAAAGGATTTATCTTTATTGAGAGAGCTTTTTTCTGATATTGAAGAATATTATGAAGGGCCATTTCATGAGCCGGCGACGAGTGTTGATGAGGTGATGAAGTTATGGAACGAGATTAAAAAGCAGACTATCAAAAGGCTTCATCTTCATGTGCTGGCCAAAGAGGGGGACAATGTGGTTGTCCACTGGGAATTTGAAGATAATAGTGGTTCATATGATGGGATATATCATGTGGCTTTTAATAGTTACAAAAAGTGTATTTATTTTAAGCAATGGACGGTTAAAGAGAAATAAGGCTAGAGGGCTCCGATTACGGAGCCTTTTTTGTTGACTTTTTGTCCAAATAATGTAGTGTGAGATTTGAGATAAGTAAGAATTGCTTTTGTAGGCAGTGTAGGAGTTGGAAAAACGACAATGCTGGAGCAGATAGTAGTTGGAAATAATCTTTTAGCTAGGTATCTGGACTGGTCTAAGCAACCAAGAAAGCAGCTGCCAATGCTTTTGCCAGCTATTTTCGCTGAGTTTGAAGATATGAACGACAGGGTACGAAGAGCCTTCATGTTGGTTTTATTTTTAGATGAGACTAAAATGAAAAAGAAAGGAGCTGTGTGCTTTGTTGCTAACAGAATATCAAGAATTAGAGAAGAATAAAAAACTATAAGTCGAAGGTCGTTACATAAATTGTGACGGCCTTTGATGTTTTAAAATGATCTTATATTTTTTTTATAACTTTACATGGGTTGCCAACAGCTATTGTATTTGAGGGGATGTCTTTTGTGACAACGCTTCCGGCGCCAATTACTACGTTGCTTCCAATCGTTATGCCAGGAAGGATTATTACACTAGCGCCAATCCAGACATCATCGCCAATGGTTATAGGTTTAGCAAATTCTAGTCCAGTTGCTCTTTGCTTGGCATCTGTTGGGTGGGCTGCAGTATATAGTCCAACGTTAGGGGCAATGAAGCAGTTTTTGCCGATGGTTACGGGTGCTGCGTCTAAAATGCAGACGTTGAAGTTGGAGAAAAAGTTTTCGCCTACACTTATATTGTAGCCATAATCGCAATAAAACGGCTGTCGGAACAAAAATGATTTTCCTGTTTTTATGCCCATTTTATGGATAATCTGTTTTAGTGATTTTGTGTCATTGGGGCTGGTATTGTTGTATTTTAGGGCTTGTTCTCTGGTTGCTGACATTTCTGCCAAGAGTTCTTTATCAAAATTTGCGTCATAAAGCTCGCCTTTATCTCTTTTATTTTTTTCAGTCATTACTATCTCCTTATGATTATTCTGATTGTAGGGGATATTTCTTTCATTTTGTTTAATACTAGTGTTTTTACGCATGATGTGTTGTTAGAGGAAAAAGAAGTATGTTTTATTGCTAAAACAACTATATGATTATAAAGTGGTATATCATCGTTTTAATATGATTGAGGAAGCAAGATGCATAATAAAGTTTCTGTTTGTTATAGTGTGAAAGAAGTTGAGGCCTTTTTAATGAAGTATAAAAGGGCAAAATTCTGTTTATATCTTGCTCACAAAACTAAAGAAGAATGGGCTCGCTCAACAAGCAGGGTTTATATGAACAAGATTGATGAGGGTTTGGTTTATCTGCCTGTTGATATAAAAAAAGAAGATTATTCTATGATAAAAGATATTTATAAGTTGAGTGAGGAGTCTTCGCAAATTGTTGCAATAAACCAGACACAGCCTCATAAAAGTAATTTAGTTTTGAAAGAATGGTTTAAGGGGTAAGATGTGCCAACAAATATTGATGCTATGATAAAAGACAAAAACGGAAAGCTTCAGCCATTTGATATTAATGGTCCTTCTTTTATTGGTTGGTTTGAGGCTGAAGTTGGTAGTTTTGAAGGTAAGCAGGTTGTTATCTTAGGTGTTGGTGGTGTTGGAGAGCCGATTGCCAGAATGCTTAGTAAAAGACAGCCTCAAGAGATGTTTTTGGTTGATGTTGTCTCAAAACAAGGTTTGGCGGAAGAGCTTGGGTGTGTTTATAGCGCCAGTTTGGAGAATGTTTCTGATTTGTCAGGAGAGGTGGTTTTTATAAATTGTGCTGGGAAAGAGGGGGCTTCGGAAGCAGGAGCAGAAGATTTCTTGAAAAAGTATAAAGCTAGAGGTAATGTATTTGTTGATTTAAGGCCACATCTGGATATTTTAATTGTTGAAGAAGCAAAGTATCTTGGTTGGAAAGCTTATACGGGTTTTGGTATGAATGCCAGAAATGACTATGCTCTGCTGTCTAAGATATGTGAACTTGTTGGCGTTAATGTATTGTTATTCAATGATTTTAAGGAGCTTGTTGCTGGGGCTTCTTAGTTAAGTGTTGTTCTATCAATTTTGTTATAGCAAGTTCGAGAGTTTTTATAGTATTCACCACTAAAAAACCCCACCTTAAAGGTGAGGTTTTTTAGTGGTGGGCCCTGCAAGAATTAGTTCTCACAAAGGTGTCTTTGTTCGAACCGTTCCGTCGTCACAAGTGCGGCGATACGTTGTCTCGCCTGTTCCTTGGAACCAAACTTGCTTTCTCGCAAGTTCGAGAACTTTTATAGTATTCACCACTAAAAAACCCCACCTTAAAGGTGAGGTTTTTTAGTGGTGGGCCCTGCAAGACTCGAACTTGCGACCAGACCGTTATGAGCGGCCTGCTCTAACCAACTGAGCTAAGGGCCCAAAATAAATTTTGGAAAGGTACAAAGGTTGTACCTTATTTAGAATAATAAGAGCAGGGCCTGAGTCGCTTCGTAAAAATCCAGCAGAGCTGGATTAACTTTGCTCCTGTCGTTTGTTCGTAACGATTGCTCATTTCACTGTCGCTTAATCGCAATCTAACTGCACGGCACCTGTCGTTAAAAGTTTTGCCGTTAAGGCAATCCTTTTTTCCTCCAGCTAACCAATGAGCTAAGGGCCCATTCGTTAACAGCTATTGATAAATAAGACAATTATAAGCGATAGTCAAGCATAAAATTAAAGGGTGGAGTTAATTTTCCACCCTTTAAAACACTTATGGTTTGTTGTTTATTATTCAATTTTTCCGGTTTTTTCAAAGACCATTTCTCTGCCGTCAGATGATATTAAAATTAAAGTGTTATCTGCTAAACGGAAGCTGGTGACCATGGCCATAAAACGGTGGTATTCGGTTTCGGCTTTCATGGCGTTTTCAGGCCCCATCATCATGGTAGACATTGATAAACCAAACTTAAGGCTGTCACCTTCTAAGGTGTATGGCATGTTGTAGTTGTTGACAACCTTACCAAAAGCGCGTGGTTGCTCAGCATCAAACGCTAAAGTAATCTCTGTGCCATTTGAAGATGTTGCTACATATTTGTTGCCGACAAATGATTCGTCAGTGGTTTTGTTGCAGGCGGCTATAAAAAAGATCATCACAGCAAGGCTTAAAAATTTTTTCATGGTAAAAACTCCTTGGTTTGTTATCTGTATTAAATATATGTGCTAATTTTGTGAATTAAAGTGCTATATGGCCTTTTATCATTGCTTTTCGGCCGATTACTTTAACTTTAACTGTCTTCCATAAGAGATAGTTGCTGGTTTCTATGATGTAGGTTGGTGATACGAGTGTATCTGACAAACTATTTCTGTTGGCATAGTAAATAGCGGTTTCTTTCAAGCGGTGAACATCATCATTAGCAACGCTTAACTTGGAAGCGGGGTTTGTGGTCTCGTGAACTTTTATGAATTGGAGTAAGTATGTGGCAGATGCTTCGCCATATATCTTTTGCATGGCGTCAACCTCGGTTAATCTATGAGGGGCATATGTTACAGGGGCAGAAATCTTTTGTCTGCTGATGCAACCTGATAAAAATATCATGAAACAAAACAAAAGGATATGAACCTTTTTCATAAACACTCCTTGTATTAAAGTACATTTGCTTGGGATATTTTACTATATAGAGTGTTTATATTCCGTTAATACATAAAAAAACTCCACCCAAGTGAGGGTGGAGTTTTTTATTGTTGTTCTGTAAATTAGAATTCAACAGGAGCTGAACTTGTAACAGACTTAAAGCCTTTGATAGTTCCTTTGTAAGCATTTACAGTAACTTTTACGTCTTTCCACAAAACATAGTTGTTAACTTCTGTGATGTAAGTAGGAGCTAACAATACATCAGCGCCAGAAGATTTCATAGCTTTGTAAGCAGCTGCAGATTTAACAGGAGCAGTAGAATCTAATGGGCTAGAGAATAAGCCAGCACCTGCATAGTTTACGCCATCAGCGAACTGAGTGTCGCCGTTGATTTTGAATAAACCGAAAAGAATTGTAGCTGAAGATTCGCCAGTTACTTTTTGTCCTGGCTGAATGTCTGCAATGTGAGCAGATCTAACTCTTGTTTCAAGAGCAGGAGATGGAACGCCTTCGTTCAAAGAAACGCAGCCAGATAGTCCAACAGTAGCAGCAGTTGCTAATAAAGCTAATTTTTTCATATTATTTTTCCTTTTAGTCTTTAAGTTTGTGTAAAAACGAGAAAAACTCGTAAAATTGAATAGTGTTTCTACTCAATTTATGCGAGAAGCGTATCAGAAAATAAAAATAAATCAACAATTGTTTATATAATGTATAAATAAATATTGTTTGACAAGGTTTGGGTCTTTGTTTAAGTTTAGAAAAACAATGTGTTGAGAGAATAATCATGCCGAAAATATCTTTAATAATCCCTCTGTATAACGCCGGAAAGTATATGAAAGAATGTCTTGATTCTGTGAAAGCTCAGACGTTTAAGGACTTTGAGTGTTTATTGATAAATGATGTGTCTACAGATGAAACACAAAGGATTATTGAGGAAGAAACAAAGGGTGATGCCCGTTTTAAGATATTTAAAAATGATGTAAACAGCGGGGTGTCTTATACCAGAAACAGGGGTATGGAACTGGCAGAGGCTCCTTATTTGATGTTTTTGGACCAAGATGATTTGTTCCATCCACAAGCAATGGAAATGCTCTATAAAATTGTGACAGAAAAAAACACTGATGTTGCTGCATTTAATTTTCAGACAGTAGATGATGACTTTGTTATGACTAACCCTCCAGTTTATGATTTGGACAACTGGGATGTTAGGGTGTCTGACACGCCTTTTGAGGACTTCT
>JAISFX010000012.1 GCA_031263385.1 Lactobacillus sp. | reverse complement strand
CACCGGTAGGAGTGTAGTCTCCATTACAGTTAGATGTTGTATAATTCAAATCGTCTCTACATTTGCAGGCTGTACAAACTTTGCCGTCACAGGCTGTTGAAGAACAGGTTTCACCACTTCCACAACTTACATTGTCGAAGCGACATGAACATGTAGAGTATTTTCCATCACAAGTGCCTCCGGTAGGAGTATAATCCCCTTTACAGTTTTCAGCTGTATATTGGAACTCTGATTTACACTCACACTTATTACAAGCAGTGCCATCGCATTTATATTCTGTACAGTTCTCATTTGCAGAACAAGTCTTGTTTTCGTAGCTACATTTACAGCTTTCGTAATAATCAGCACCATTTTGGTTACATTTGTCGCCTACGCCTTCATAGTCTCCGGTACAGGTTTCACTAAACTGAGACTGACATTTACAACTGCCATAAAGGGTGGTTGAATCCCAAACGCAACCTGTGCCTACACCGGTATATGGATAGTCACAAACTTCTTGATAGTTAGAGTTACATTGACAATCGGCGTATTTGCCATCACAATCAACTGTGGCAGGCTCTAAACCCGTGCCTGAGCAGGTTTCTCTGTACTTTTGCGGACATCCACAGGATTGTGCATAGCGACCACAACTGGCGCCAATGCCTACGTATGGGTCTTCGCATTTTACAGGGTATAAGCTACGGTCACAGGTGTCGTCACCAATGAACTTGTTGTCAAAATATCCACCAAACTCGTTAGTATCATCCCCACCTAGGAATACAACTCCGGCATCTACTGTGGACACATGAATAGTCAATGAAAAAACAAGGACTAAAAAACCTCTTAATAAATTTGTCATAGCAATTGTCCTCTTGTTGTTATTGTTCTTAATACATTACCGCTTTGCGGCAAGGGAATCTTACATTTGCACAAAAATCAGCCTAATGTATTTTTACATACTATAATCTCTATTGTATTAAAAGGCTGTTAAAATTTATTATATATTATCCTATTTTATATTTTGGCAGATTTTGGCGCAAATGTAAAGCGTTTATTGATTTACAGCTAATTTTAGCCCATCTGAAACATAGCAAATTTTGCTTGTTTTTAAGGGGGTATGTATTATATTGAGAGCATGTTTTTTTGAGAAGGATAATGAAAATGGACGCTTTATATATAGTTTTAGGCATTATTGCCGTTGTATTGTTTATTGTTATAAAGATTTATAATGATTTGGTGGTGGCTCGCCAAAGGGTTCGTGAGGGCTGGAGTGATATTGAGACTCAGCTTAAACGCAGGTATGATTTGATACCGAATCTGATAGAAACCGTTAAAGGCTATGCATCTCATGAGAAAGACACGCTTGAAAAAGTTGTTCAGGCACGCGCAAATGCTATGAATAATAAGGGACACGGACAAGAAAAGGCTGCCAGCGAGAATATTTTAACAGATGCTCTGAAATCTATATTTGCTCTATCTGAGAGCTACCCTGACTTGAAGGCAAATGAGAACTTTATGAATGTTCATGACGAGTTGGTTAATACTGAAAACAAAATTCAGGCAAGCAGAAGGTTTTATAACTCTATGGTGCTTTCTATGAATACTAAGGTAGAGATGTTCCCAAGCAACATAATTGCAGGGACTTTCGGCTTTAAGAAAGAAAGCTTCTTTGAAATTGATGAAAGCGAAAAAGCAGCCGCGAGCAATGCTCCGAAGGTATCTTTTTAGGATAACGAGAAATGGCTGAGCCAATAACCGTTTATGACCATATAAGGCAAAATAATCTGCGGACAATGTATCTGTTAATTTTGTTTCCGTTGAGCTTGATTATGCTGGTATTTATAGCCTGTATGATTGGGGCCGCTATTATTGATGCACCTGATTTTATGATGGGCGGCGTGCAGGTGATAAGGTCACTTTGGCCCGGTTTTATGCCGAATCTTAACAATGTGTGGGAGGTATATGCATGGGGAAGCCTTGGCTTTACATTATATACGGTTATGCCCATTTTTATTGTGACATCGTTATGGATGCTCATTTCTTATATGTTTGGCGATAAAATGATGTTGAAATTTGCCGAAGCTCGTAAGGCAAAGACCAAAAAGGATGCAAAAGTCTATCAAGCCATTGAAAATGTGGCAATAATGGCTGGATTACCGACTCCAAAGGCTTATATTATCGAGGAAAACTCTATGAATGCCTTTGCTACGGGAAGAAGCCCAAAATCTGCGTCTATAGCCTTAACCAGAGGTTTGGTCGAAAA
Organism: Lactobacillus sp.; assembly: GCA_031263385.1. Taxonomy (GTDB): domain Bacteria; phylum Pseudomonadota; class Alphaproteobacteria; order RF32; family CAG-239; genus JAISFX01. The sequence continues at coordinate 2,469 of JAISFX010000012.1, read as the reverse complement.
CCTTACTATGGAAGAGCTTGAAGGCGTTATTGCGCACGAAATGGCTCATATTCAGAATCGGGATATAAGGCTAAATATGCTGATTATTACCGGATTGGGCATATTTGGCTTTATGGCAAGCTTAATCAGGCATTCAGACCTTAGAATTAAGCCAGGGGGCAACAAAGACAGCCAACATAACTTGTATATTGTGATTATGATGATTTGCATTATGACAGCGCTAATGGTGTTTCATTATCTAGTAGCGCCGGCAATAAGATTTGCGGTGTCTAGGACCAGAGAATATGCCGCAGACGCCACAGGAGCTTTGATTATAAGGAATCCTAAGGCTCTGGCCTCTGCATTGCGCAAGTTGGCCGATGATTCTGAGGTAAAATCTGTTGAAGATGACCCAGATATGGCAGCTGCTTTCATTGCGAATCCGCTTGCTTCTAAATTGGGACTGGCAAAGTTAACAAGTACTCATCCTCCTTTGATTTCAAGGATTGAGAGATTAGAGTCTATGTAAAATGATTAAAGAAAAAGGTATTCAGGCAATTCCTCCTCGCAGTCTGCCATGGCTTATTGCGGGAGCTTTCTTTATGCAAATGCTGGATGGCACGATTTTGAACACGGCACTGCCCTCAATCGCAGCCAGCCTCGGAGAGAGCCCGCTTGAGATTCAAGGAATCGTGGTGGCATATTTCCTTACTGTGGCCTTTTTATTGCCACTTTCTGGATGGTTGGCCGATAATTTTGGCGGTAAAAAGGTTTTTTGCTGGGCAATTGTAATATTCAGCCTTGGTTCCTTATTCTGTGCATTATCCAACACCTTATTGGAGCTTGTGTTATCGCGAGTGTTTCAGGCGGTTGGCGGGGCTATGATGGTGCCAGTCGGAAGGCTTATTGTGCTAAAAATGTATCCTAAAGATGAGTTGGTTAAAATGCTCAGCTTTATAATGCTCCCTGCCCTTTTAGGACCATTACTAGGCCCTGTTTTAGGTGGTTTTTTAGTAGAGTATTTGAACTGGCACTGGATATTTTTGATTAACATACCAATCGGGGCGTTATGTTTGTTGCTGACAGCACTGAAAATGCCTGAGGTTACATCTGATGAGAGATATTCTTTTGACTGGGTTGGCTTCTTTTTATTCTCGATATCTATATTTATGATTTCTGTTGTATTGAATGATAACAAGCTTATGAACACCTTGTTATGGCACAAGATAATGCTGTTTATCGGGGCTTTAGTTCTTATGGGGTTATACTGGGCTCATGCCTACAAAAGTAAACACCCGTTGTTTAGTGTAGGGTTGCTTAAGATAAGGTCTTTTACCGTAGGGGCTCTGGGTAGCACATTCTCACGTATTGGTGCCGGAGGGCTTCCTTATATGGCGCCACTGATGCTTCAGGTAGCTTTGGGTTTCTCGCCTTCAGAATCAGGGCTTATGGTTTTGACACTAGGTATTGCATCAATTGTGGCAAAATCTCTGGTTCCGCCCGCTTTAAAGCTTTTGGGGTATAGAAAGCTTTTGTTCTCGAACACAATTCTTATTGGCTCATTTATATGTTGTTTTGCCCTAATAGACCACAACACGCCGGTATATATGATTGTGCTTTTGTTTTATGCTTTGGGAACGGCTAACTCTTTGCAGTTTACATCTATGGCAACATTGTCTCTTATCGACTTGCCTAAAAGATATTCTAGCGAGGGGAACTCTTTGATGTCTGTGGTGATGCAGATTTCAATGAGTATCGGAGTAAGCTTTGCGGCATTGGTTCTGAACCACTTTTGCCCAGATGAAACATTATCCGACGAAGATGTGCTTAAGGGCTTCCATTACACATATTTGATTATTGGCTCTTTTGTTATATTAAGCTCTGTAAACTTCTTGCTTGTGCCTAAAAATGCCGGCGGCAAATAATCATCAAGATAAAACAAACCCCCGTCATGTTGGCGGGGGTTTTATTTTTAAGCTATTTTTTCCAGCGCTTGAAGGACTTTTTCTTTTTTATCTAACGCCTCTGTCTGGCGGCGTTTTTCTTCTTCAACAACAGCCGGAGGAGCTTTATCTACAAAGCTTGGGTTTTCTAACTTGCGCTTATAGCCCTCTAAGTCTTTATCCAGCTTTTCAAGCTCTTTATTTAGACGGGCGCGTTCTGCCTCAAAATCGACAATGCCGTCTAATGAGATTAAGATTGTGGTTTCTTTGAACACGCTTTGAACCATGTCTTTAGTGACTTCGTGGTTGTCTGCAACCTTCTCTATATTATAAAGCCTTGCTAAAGAGCAGATAATGTTGCCAAAGTCGTCTGCACGGCAACAAGACTCTTTATTAGCACCTTTTAGGCATACATTTAATTTGGCAGCTGCCGGAATGTTCATCTCTGATCTTAATGAGCGGATGTTAGTGATGAAGTCAATTGTCCAGTCGATATCGTTTAATGCTGTGTGGTCGATTTTCTCGTCTTTAGGCCATGAAGCATGTA
>JAISFX010000158.1 GCA_031263385.1 Lactobacillus sp. | reverse complement strand
TTTGAAGCCACTACAATTTTGCCCATGGCTTGACCTTCGGCTGTCATTCTGCCAAATGCCTCGGGGTCTGTTGATGGAACAACCACTATTGATGAAATTTGCATTAACGCAGGGACATCATCAGTGTGGCTGATGAAAGTAAAGCGGCCTTCTAAGCCTTTTTTGCTGATGGCTTCTTTGAGCTCCTCAGTATAGTGAACGCGGCCCTGATCATCGCCCAAAAAGATGCAATGAAAGTTTTGGTCTTTGATACTGGAAGCAGCGTCTATTACCAAGTGCTGGCCTTTCCACCTAGTTAGGCGACCAATGGTGAGGATAATTGGTTTATCTTCAGGAAGGCTGTATTCTTTAACAAATTTTATAATGCGTTCTTGGCTTATTTTTTTAGGGTCAAACTTATCTAAATCTACACAGCGGTGTATTAAGACAACCTTGTTTGGGTCTGTCTTTTTGTATTGTGATAAGATGTGGTTTCTTATGTGGGTAGATATGGCTACAACTTTCTTGCCATAAGTCATTACTCTGTTGTAGAGCTTTTTGATGCCCATAGGGCCTAAGCCATAAGTACCATGAAAAGTTGTCATGAACTGAACGCCTGTGTTTTTGGCTGCCCAATAGGCAGACCAAGCAGGTGCACGAGAACGAGCATGAACAATGCTAACGCCGTTTTCGCGGATGATTTTTTCTAAGGCTTTAGTGTTAGCCCTCATCTTAAAAATATTTTTGGTCTTTAAGGGAAGCGTGAAGTGTGGCACATTAGCCTTATCTAAACGATAAGCCCAGCGTCCACCTTGAGATGCGACAAAGTTTTTAATGCCGTTTTTATTTAAATATTCTGCTATCTGGATAGTGCCCTGCTCTACTCCACCTTGATTAAGCTCAGGTAAAACTTGCAAAACTACTATTTCTTTATTGTCTGACATTTAGTTCCCTCAATTTTCTTAGAATCACACATACGCGCTAGATTACAATATATTTTATATAATGCAAAGCAAAAAAATGCTCAAAAGAAAAAGCCCGAGGCTTCTGCACTCGGGCTTTTTTATGTTGGGACTAACACATAATAATTCGGACTGAAAAACTTTTTATCTAAAGAAAGGCGACAGGCTCTTAATGAAGAGACTTTGTTGTTAAATGAGGTTTATCAAGAACCTGTACCTATCTGTGAAAACTCTACAAAATCGTGCATATCAACACTTTCTAGCTCATTAAATATTAAATCCATTCTGCGAGCAAAGTTTGACTTGGTTGGAGACTTCGCTTCCTTGTATTTATAAAGACGTAAGATGTCATCCAAGTGGTTGGAATACATCTCTGGGACAAGGCCACCAAAGAAAATAAAGGCAAACATCTCAATAACTGACCAATCTTTTCTTAAATAGCCATCCTTTTGAGCCTCTGCAATAAGCTGAATAAACAGCCTGAAATTTGGTATGATGCCTTCTTCCATATATCTTTTATAGTCATTATAACGGTGGAAAACATCTGCAAACATTGCTTCTGAAAGCTCTGGGTTTTTCTTTGTATATTCATTCAGTCTGGACAACGTTTGCTTTAGCTTTACTAAAGAAGGTTTATCATCCATTGACGCTACATTGATAAAGTCTTCAATGTCTTTATGAATTAAGGAATAAAGCAAGGTTATATAGTAATCTTTGCTTTTGAAGTAATAATTAAACATACCAAGGTTAACATCTGCTTCTTTGCATATATTGCGCGCTGTAAGACCGTTTACTCCGTCTTTAATGATAATTTTGACACCTGCTTCCAGCATTTTTTTATCTAGATTTGTGGAAGGTCTGGCCATTTTCTTTCATGCTCCTATATCATTATTGCGCGACCGCATAACTGTACTGTTGTATAATTACACACTAGTGCAACAATAAAAATGTGTCAATCCCCCTTTTTTAAGAGGTGTTGATTATTTTTATTTTCAATTTTTGAATGATTTCAAAGGGAGAATCATCTGTTGGATATTAGCTTTTTGGGGAAATCTGTAACACACTAAAGAGACCGGTAAAAACCGATATAATCAAATTTGCTTCTATTATATTATTAATATACTTCGTTTAACTGACACATGTTAATTTACAATTTGTGTAGTTACCATCTTAGGTTTGATATTACATAGTCAGGATATGACTCGAAGTTGGTGGAAAGCTCTCTGGTTTTGGCGACATCAGGGATATAGCCTTCGCCCAAAAAGTTAACATGCACACCTTTTGACACCAAAGCAGCGTGGATGCCGCTAAGGTTTGCACCTTTAATGTCTGTGGTGAGGTTGTCACCAATCATAAGGGTTCTGTCAGGGTTGAAGTCCTCGACATCATCAAAAGCATATTTAAATATTGAAGGGTCCGGCTTGCCGATGGTGATTATCTTTCCGCCCAGCACAGCAAATTGTTCAGCCAAAGCTCCGGCGGCCAAGCTTATGTGCCCTTCAGTATAAGTAGATGTATCATTGCCAACACAAAGCAGAGGCATATTCAAACCGGCTGCATGCTCTAAAAATGGCAGGTATTTATCTAGGGTATCATCGGCGTTTTCTGCACCGCAGACATAAAGGAAATCTGCTCTGGCTAAATCATTAACGCGCTCGTAGTCAAGCCCTGCGAATACGCCAAGGCCTGTTGATGGGCCAATTTTGAAAAAGCTGTTACCAATTGCCTGAAAATCGCCCGGTTTTATTTTGAGTTTATAATGAGTAATTTCGCCAGCGGTGATGATAGAAGAAAAAACACCAAGCGGAAAACCTTTCTCTTTTAGCTCTAGTGCTAAAAGCTCAACCCTTAGGGCAGAATTGCTAATTAGGATAATGTTTTTGCCTTGTTTTTTCATATTAACAAGGGCTGAGGCAGCCTCTGTTTTGATGCCTATGCCATCAGAAAGCACACCGTTTAAGCCTACAGCAACGGTATCATATTCATCAATGACTTTAGATATATTGACTATCGGCTTTATCATCTTCATGTTAAGGTTTCCCTAGAAGTATAAGTCTCTTTCGCCCTTCTTAACACTGTCTATTCTGCTCAGCAATAATGGCTTAAAGCTGCTGGTGTCAGGGATATCTGCTATCTGACGCTCCAATGCTTTAAGTCCTCTTGCCTTGGTCGAAGGGCTTGCGTAGTCTATAAGATACTCCAACAAAGTTAAAATTCCGTTAGGAGTACAATAGTTTTTAACAAAGCCGGGAACTGCACATTCCATGAAATGCTCCCCAGTACGGCCCTTGCGGTAACAACCGGTACAAAAAGACGGAAGCTGGCCGCTTTCGCACAGCTCGCAAACAACCTCATCTAAGGAACGGTTGTCATTTAACACAAATTGAGATTTTTTAGAATTTTCTAGTTTGTCTTCATTAGAATATGCCCCTACCCCAATATCTGAGCCAGCGTCAATCTGGCTGATGCCATAAGAGATTGCCTCGTCTCTTAAGGCTGTGTTTTCGCGGCAGGTCAAAATCATGCCGGTATAGGGAACAGCAAGCCTGATGATGGCTATCATCTTCATGAAGTCTTCATCCTTAACCTGATGCGGAGGGTTGTTGGCGTATTCTGTGCCAATGGCAGGCTCTATTCTAGGAAAAGAAATGGTGTGAGGGCCGCAGCCGAATTTTTCTTCAAGATGGATTGTGTGATAAAGCATGGCCATGGCTTCAAACCTGTGGTCATAAAGCCCCATAAGAGCGCCCATGCCGATATCATCAATGCCGGCTTCCATAGCGCGGTCAAAAGCGAATAAACGCCATAAATAATCTGACTTAGGGCCGCTGGGGTGAACTGATTTGTATGTAGGTTGGTGATAAGTTTCTTGAAAGATTTGATACGTGCCAATGCCTGCTTCTTTTACCCTTCTGAAACCTTCGACATCAAGAGGGGCTGCATTGATGTTAACACGTCTAATTTCGCCATTACCCTCTTTTATGGAATAAACCTTTTTAACGGTGTCATGGATGAAATTGGCATCATACATAGGGTGCTCGCCATAGACCATTATAAGGCGTTTGTGGCCTCTGTTCTCAAGGCCTCTAATCTCTTCTTCAAGCTCTTTCATGGTGAGGGATTTGCGGATAATGTCCATATTGGTTTTTCTAAAACCACAGTAAGAGCAGTTATTAATACATTCGTTGCCAACATAAAGCGGAGCAAAAAGGACTATGCGGTTGCCATAGACAAGCTCTTTAAGGCCTTTGGCACCTTCTTTAATCTCCATAATCAAATCCGGATCGGTTACATTAAAAAGAGCTGCCATTTCATGAGGGTCGAGACGGTTTTTATCCAAAGATTTGGAGATTATGTCGCGTATGTAGGCCTTTTCAGGGGTTTTCTTTTGTAATAGCTCGTGAATCTCTTCTTCAGGGATGAATGATTTTAGTCCTTCTGTATCAATCTTTGGCAACATCTGCGGTGTCCTTAAACGGTTTTACTGTTATATCTAAAACGCCTTTTAAAGCCGAGATGCAAACACCATAATTAGTGATTGGAACCCCTGCCTCATCAGCTTTCGCAAGTCGTGATAATATCTCTTTTCTACCGAACATACAACCTCCGCACTGAATTATCAACTGATATTGTGACAGGTTATCAGGGAAGACATGCCCGGAGGCGAAGCTTATATCAAGCTTTTTGCCGGTTTCTTTCTTTAATAGATTGGGGATTTTGACCTTGCCGATATCATCATCAGAGGCATGGTGAGTGCAACATTCAGAGATTAAGACTTTGTCTCCGTCCTTTAGAGTGCTTATGGCCTTAGCGCCCTTTATAAACATGCCCAAGTCTCCCTTTTGGCGGGCAAAAAGCATCGAGAAAGTGGTGCAGGCTATGTCTCTAGGGGTGTTTTTCACCATAAAATCAACACCTTGGCTGTCACAAACCACTAATGAGGGCTTGTTTCTGAGGTTTTTGAGGACATTCGGATAGCCGCTTTCTTTGGTTATTATGGCTGTTTGGTCATGGTCAAGACAGTCTCTGATAGCCTGAACCTGAGGAAGTATAAGCCTGCCTTTAGGGGCCTCAAAGTCTATGGGCACAATCATAACCACTGTTGAGCCTTCGGGGGCTAAATCTCCAAGCAAGGGGGCGGGTTTTATGAAGTCTGCGGGGCATATTTTTAAGATTTCTTCCTTAAGGGCACTTAAAAGCTCATCTCGGGAGCTTAAATCGGTCGAATTTACGCGGATTCCGTTCTCTGTAACGCGGTAAAGGTCGTTTTTATTAAAGATTTTTATTAAGGGGATTTTTTTGGAGTCTGCAAGCTTAATAATCTCTTCCTCAACAGGGCCTATTTTGCTGCCCTCAAGCACTAAAACCGCAATATCTGCCCTATCCAGCACTTTTAGGGTTTTGGCAAGGCGTTTATCGCCCAAATCGCTATCATCGGCAAAACCTGCGGTATCAAGCCAAGTTATCGGACCAATTGGCTGAAGCTCTTGGTTTTTTTCGACAACATCTGTGGTTGTGCCCTTTATTGGTGAGGTTATGGAGGTATCTTGGCCTGAGACAAGGTTCAAAAAGCTGGATTTTCCGGAGTTGACACGGCCCAAAATTGCTATTTGCAAACGTATTCCCTTAGGTGCTTTTTCCATATTATCTCCCCAGTCGTAAGATTACTTCATTAGCAATGGTTAACCCAAAAATGGCTGTTATGGTAGGCAAAGAGCCTAATGTATTGCGAACGCGGCCATTGATTACGGCTTCTTCATCTTGAAAAATGGCGGTATCAGGT
>JAISFX010000070.1 GCA_031263385.1 Lactobacillus sp. | reverse complement strand
CGTTTGTTAACAACCCAGATATTAGCAATGCGATAGATGTGCTTGTTTTTGATTATCTCATCCATAGTCTCTGCACAAGAGGTTAGTTCTCCGCTTTGGTCATAGGTGTTAAAGAGCTCTTCATTAGACATGTTTATTTATCCTGTATTGGTTGGCGGATGATTATGTGTTTGAACCATTTTTCCTGAAAAGATGTTTGTTGCTCTATTTCTTTATCAGACAGGTCAACACCTTCAGGAACAACTACAAGCTTATCATCGTCATCATTTGTGCGGTGAATGACTGCAATGCATTCTCCCATAAATTCATTAACAGGTTCACTGATGCCCAAAATATAAGCATCCAGCTCTTCTCCATCGCCCGATATAGTATTTGGCACAAAGCCGTAATTTACTTCATAGGCATAATTATGCTTTGGGTGCTTTGAACCAAGCGGTCTGTCGATTTTTATAAAAACTGTTTGCCCTATGTATTTTGCTGTGTCTATCATGATGTCCTCTCTGTTGACCTAGACTATTACACAGTTTTTATAAAAAATCCAGAATTTTGAGGATTGTCTTTGGGGTCACAGAATTAACCGAACTTTAAATATATTTATAATATGGTTTAGGATAGAGAGGGTCTACATGAAAAAACTGAAATTACATCATCGTCTTTTTATCTTCGCTGCCATTATGTATGTTGGTGGCGCGATAGCATTTATAGTTATGCAATATGTTGTCGAGCGTGAAAAGCTTGTCAGCTCTATTGATAAAGAGCTTTTGATGACAATCGATGCTGCAAGTTATATTCTCCCATCAGACTATGGCGACAGAGCCGTTACCGCTGATGCTATAGGTGAAGAAGAGTATAATGAAATTAGAGACATGCTGACTAAGTATGCTATGGAATATGAGATACAATATCTTTATGCAATGTACAGAGCCGAAAATGGTGTGATTTACGAAATTGCAACAAGTTCTGAAGTGGCTGATGAGACAGAGTTCTTTTATTTTAAAGAATCCGGCGAGATGTTTGAAGGGCGTATTGGTGAATTGGAATTTTTATTTAACCCATCTCCTGACGAGGACCCTGTTTATGTTGAGGACTATGAGCAAGGTTTGCTTACATATAACCGTGTGGTTTGTAAGAGGTATTTTGCAAGCGGCGGGACCCCTTATGTATTGTGCGCAGACTCAGATATGGACGTTGTGCAAGGAAAATTGAGGTTCTATATATTAAGACAAATCGGCTATTTGATATTTTTGCTTCTGTTAGTTGTTCCTCTGCTGATTGCGTATAGAATCAAGGGAAAATATAAAGAAGAAGAGCTAAATAATCTGGTAAGGCAGAGAACAGAAGAACTTTATTTTGCTCTGCAGGAAGCCAATCGTCTTAACAAGGCTAAGTCGGACTTCTTGGCAAACATGAGCCATGAGCTCAGGACACCTCTGAATGCGATTATCGGGTTTTCTGAGGTTATCATGATGGGTTCGCTACCAGAAAAAACTATGGAATATAGTAAGGCTATAAATGAAAGCGGACAGCATCTTCTTACCTTGATTAATGATGTGCTCGATTATTCTAAGGTCGAGGCAAATAAATATTCTCTTAATGAAGAGAAAATAGATGTGCCGTCACTTTTGGATGGTGTTAAAGAAGTTATTAGTGGATATAAGAATGCGGCTGAGAAAAATATATCTTATAATGTTGATGGTAATGTGCCGAAGCTTTTTGCAGATGCTCGCATTGTAAAGCAAGTGCTTTTGAACATTATGAGTAATGCCGTAAAATTTACTGATAAAGAAGAAAGCCATATTTCTTTAGATGCAAAGTATAACAGCAAGACAAAAGAAATCTCTTTTAGCATATCAGACAATGGCTCGGGTATAAGTGAAGAAAACCAGAAGAATATATTTGAACCATTTAAGCAATCATCAAACGGCATGAATAAAAAACATGAAGGCACAGGTTTGGGATTGGCTCTGGTTCAGAGGTTTTTGGAAATGCACGGCGCAAAGATATCTTTAGAGAGCACTGTTGGTGAAGGCTCAACATTTAATATTGTGTTCCCTGCATCAAGAAGCGTTTAAGTTAATCTAAAATTTAGAACAGCAATGTTGCTCTGAGGCCATAGACAAAGGCCTCGTCATTCTTGCGGTTTAAGGCCGGCTTGATATAGTACTGTAAATCTGGCGAGATAACTATGCAATCTGATATAGTATAATTGAGGTACGCCTCCATAACGGTTTCCATATCACGAGCATCATCTCCGGCAACGTCTTTGTTGATTTTGTTTATGCCGGCAACAAAGCCTATTCTATCCATATCGTTTCTATCAAATGGGTCTTTATAAACCGCTCCAAAGGAGTAAGACTCTTTGAGTATGACTGATTTGTTGACGCCGTTAATACGGCTGAATACTGCCCATTTGTCGCCAATATCTTGCGCCAAGCTTAGAGACCAGCCATAGCTTTCATTGGGTTGTTCTCTGACTTTGGGCTGGTTATATACCATAACCCCATAATAGCCTTTGCCTAAGCCGTTAACATGTGGCTCATAAACCAAAGATGCAAATGTAGTGTAGCTCCCGTCTCTTATGGTGCCGGTCTTAATCTTATCACTAGCAATGTTATGGGCATCTTGGAAGCCTACGACGGCGGTAACTTCCTCAGTCGGATTCATGGTGACATATGCACCAAATGATGCCGTTGGATAGCTGTAAGTGGCATTCTGAGAGTAACTAAGGTTGTTAAAATCCAACTGCTGATTAGACAAGTAAGGGTTATCATCAAACAAAAATATGGGGAACTGTCCGACTGTAACAGACATCCATTCCATTGCGCCGGGCAATTGGTGCGTATAGCTCAACTGGTAAAAATAGTTGAGGTTGACGCTATAGTCATTAATGTCTGAGGCTGCGCCAATTCTTTCGCCAAGTTGATAGGCGTTTCTGTGGCCGATGTAGCGGTTGGATGTGTAGGCGACTTGGAAAGAGCCGTTACCATAATCAGACTGGAAGGCCTCCCAATTGGCATCGCCGGTATATTGAACCTGTAAAGGGGTGATGCTTCCGCTTGGGGAGGCTCTTTGGGCTAAAAGGCTTATTGCGACGTTATAAGTAAAGCCGTAATCTTTTTCAAGCCATTCTTTGAAGTCTTTATATTTTTTATAATAAATCTCAGGTTTACTGTCTGTGGTGGTTGTATCATAAGTCGAAGCAAAGGCTGCGGCAGGAGACAAGACTGTTATTGCCAAAGCTGCAAAAATAAGTTTTTTCATGAGATAACCTTATGTTATGTCTGCCCGTTCGCCCCTTTGAAAAGAAAGACAAGGCATTCTGGTTGAAAAAGATTAAGACCAGAATAATAAAGTGTGGGCTTTTTGCAACTACAATACTTTTATTATCCAGATAAGATGCAAGTATAAAAAAAACAAACAAAAATATGCGAAAATTTTGTTACAAAAGAAACAGCTAATCTACTGATTTTATAAGACAAACATCAAGATATGCTGCAACTCGATGTGAAGGGACTGGAAAATGCCAATGATAAGCTCGCCAAGGTTGCCTAAAACGCGCCAGACATCCTTAAAAAATATGATAAGCAGAGGAATCGACGCCATTGTCAGCAACAGTGTTATTATTGTTAGCATTCTTTTGAAGAGACGTTTCATGTCTTTGCCTTTGGCTTGCTTAATTATGCCTATTCTCCTAGAACAGAAAAATAAAAGTTCAAGGGAAAAACTGCGGCTTCTGCCAAAAAAAAGGTTCCGGTGGCTGCCCATATAGGGTGCGACCAGAAACCTTTTTTTAACAACGTGCATTACGCAGGTTGCGCCAGGTGATTTTCCTCTTTCATCTCCTCATAAGCGAGGAGTTTGTTGAAAGAGACTGTGTCTATTCTATTCTCAGTACGACCTTCGTAGCCTTTTACTGCAAAAGAGATTAGACCGCCAAAGACGAATTCTTCGCCTTTTTCATCTTTAGCTTTCACCCTTGTTACGATAACTTCGCCAAGTTTGTCGTCAATGACAACGAAGTCTTGGTCGTGTTTGTAACATTCTGGGGTGAGCCTCAATATTACCTCGGGGCAGAATGGGCCTTGGTAGGTTATTGTTGAGGTTGGCGCGTCTTTACTATTGTTCTGCGGAGCGTGATATATCACCTCCACAATTAAATCACTCCTGTCAGCTTTTGAATAGCTGACATAAACGCCCAAGTGTTTTTGGTAGGGCATTTCTCTTAAAAATAAATATTTTTCCATTTTTTGTTTTGTTTTTTAGTTATTACTCTCTTTTATGCTAGCTCCTGCACTTGGGCAGAGACAAAATAAGGAGCCTTGCGGCTTTTTCTTTGTGTCTTTGGCTTGGGTGCCGGTGCTTTTTTAGGTAGACGTTTCTGATATCTTAGAAACTTCTCGCAATTGATAACATCAAAGTTATCTGCAGACCAATACTCGAGGCCGCCGAAAACGAACTCATATTTGCCCTGCTTTATAGACAGGGGTTTGATTGTGAGCTCGGTTTTTACGCCGTAATTATTCTCAACAACATTTATAATGCCTTCCTCATCAATAACTGACTTTGGAAGGTGACTAAAGACATCTTCAACAGAACCTTCTGCTATA
>JAISFX010000078.1 GCA_031263385.1 Lactobacillus sp. | reverse complement strand
CCTTCTTTAAAAAGCGAAATGGAACAAAGAATTCGCATTATGAAAGAAGAAAGCTTAAAACGTGTTGATATGTTGGTTATGAATGCCAATGGCCCCAAAATCACCTATCAAACCTTTGTAGATATGCTAAACAACAAAGAAACTGATATTAAAATTGAAAACGTCTACGATATAAACCCAGGCGAAAAAGATTTCCGCATGATTATTTCTAAGATTGTCGAGAACAATCCTGATATTGTGATTGCTGAAATGCAAACTCCCGAAATGGACGTTTTCATCAGACAACTTAGAGATAAAAGCAACATAAAATTGAGCGGACTTATGCCATTCCTCGTTGATAAAAATCTGGCTGAAGGTGCTTGGTTCGTAGATGGTGCTAACCCTAGCGATTTTTATTTTAATAGCTTTAAAAGGCTAACTGGTAGAGATACTACTAACTATAGCGAATACTTCTATACAGCTTTACAAATTATCATAAACACTTATGAAAATTCAGAAAAACCATCTCCACAAACTTTCATAGATTTAAGCAATAACATTGATACTGTATTAGGGAAAGTCTCTTTTGACAAAGACGGCATCTTAAACTCTGATGCTACAGTTAAAAGAATTAAGAATGGTCAGGTAGTTCTAGATAAATAAAAAAAAAGCTCCTTAAACAAGGAGCCTTTTTCAAAACACACTATTAACCGCCGTAAGGCATCACTGACTACTTAGCAGCTGTGCTATCTGTCTGTTTAATCTTATTTTTCAAATCTTCAATAAGTGCATCAATACCGCCTGAGTTATTCTTAATAAACGCAGAATACTCATTACGCGCTGTAATTGCCAAAGACACATTCTCGATAATGATATCTACAACCTGATACTTACCGTCTGTTTCCTTAACTCTCCAAACAACCTTAGCTGGCTCTTGTTGGTTCATAGGTACAACAGAGTTAACAAAGATCTGTCCTTTAGACTTTGAAGGAGTGGTATCTTCAAAAATAAATGCCTTACCCTTAAACTCATCAAATCTCTTTGACCATGTTTTAACATTCAACTCTCTATATGTTTTAATAAATTCTGCTTTCTGGGAATCTGTAGCTGCTTTCCAGTTACGTCCTAACACGAACTGACCAATAAAATCTAGATCCAAAGCCTCGCTAAAAAGCTTTGCAAATCTCTTATCTTTTTCTGCCTGAGACACATTAGCATTAATAATGTCCTCAATACCCTGTGCAGTAACATCTTTAACAAATTGTGTAGCCTTAACTGGGTCAACATCAGCCTTGGCAACACCTGCCATAAAAAACATTGATGCAACCAAACTTAAAAATAAACCTTTTCTCATTTTCTTCTCCTTTTATTCGTCAAAATCAAAATCGTATAAATCAGTAATATTATCTTCATTTATACAGTTATATTTAGCCTTATTTTGTAAATATACAGAACGATAAGTTGTGTATAAATCAACAGAGTTTCTCTCTAAATCATCAGAAAGCTCAATAACGGATTCGCGGAATGCCACAGCACCAATCATTGCATACGCTCCATAAGGTATCCAACCATCATCTCTATCCAAAGTAGCAAGATACACAGGATCAAGAGCACCATCAGCAACTTTAGCAACTAAAGCTCTAGGGGTTGTTGACCCCATAAATGGCAACACAAGATAAGGACCGTCAGGAACACAATATTTGCCGAGAGTATGATCAAAAGTGGTCTTATCCACTCTCCATCCCCAACCTCCGGCAACATCAAACATACCAGCCAAACCAAGAGTACTGTTAACCACAAAACGTCCCAAGCTTGTAACAGAATTTACAGGTTCTCCCTGAAGCAGATGATTAACGGTAGCCAGTGGCTCTTTAAGATTAGATAATACACTGATAACCCTGTTTCGAATACCCTGAGTAGTAACTACACGATACCCCTTAGCAACAGGCTTTAATATATAAACATCTAAAGTATGATTAAATACAAACATCGGCCGGTTAAACGATTCCCACGGGTCATTAGAAACATGAACATCATAATCGGCATTTTCATCAATGGTTATTTTCTCACCATCACTTGTTGTAACCTCGACAGCTTTAACATCAAAAGCAAATAAAAGGCCCAAGATAAAAAATAAAGGCAATTTCTTTGTCACTAGTACATCCTTTTTGTTGTAATAATACCAACGAAATGATAGCAATGTTTTTCTTAATAAGCAATAAATATATTGCAATTATGAATGTTACAATCAAGAAATTTTTTGTGTTTTGCAATTAATAATATAGTCCAATAAACTGACACCAGTTTAACAACAGGGCTGATTTATGAATCAACTCTAAATATGTAAGGATATATGAATATGACAACTAAACCTGAAAAACCAATCATGCTTTTTGATTTACCATCTGCCCAGAAGGCTATCGGACAAGAAAAATTTCTTGAATCATTTAAAGCCATTCTTAACCATGGTGGATATGCCCAAGGCCCTGAGTGCACTCAGTTAGAAGAAAAACTTGCATCTTATTCTGGTGCAAAAAACTGCTTAACTTGCTCTTCTGGTACAGATGCTCTTATCTTGGCTTTAATGGCATGGGGCGTTAAATCTGGTGATGCTGTATATGTTCCTTCATTCACTTTCGTTGCCACAGCAGAGGCTGTTGCTTTCTTAGGCGCAACTCCAGTGTTTGTAGATTCTGACCCAGACACTTTCAACATGGATGTAAATGACCTTAAAAAAGCTATTGAAGAAACTAAAACACAAGGCAAATTAACTCCTAAAGCTATTATCTCTGTAGACATCTTCGGCTCTCCAGTAGATTATGATGCAATCTCTGCCGTTGCTAAAGAAAACAACATGAAGTTCTTGTCTGATGCTGCTCAAAGCTATGGCTCATCTTACAATGGCAAAAAAATCGGCAGCTCTGCTCTTTGCGACATGACAGCAACTTCATTCTACCCAACTAAACCTTTAGCTTGCTATGGTGATGGCGGAGCAGTTTTCTGCAACACTGATGAAGAGTTTGCACTTCTTAAATCTTGCCGCGTTCATGGTATGAGCACTGAAGACAAATATGACAACCTTCGTTTGGGCTTAACTGGCCGTATGGATAGTTTTCAGGCTGCTGTTATTCTTCACAAACTCTCTATCTTTGATAAAGAGATGAAAGACCGCGAAACAATCGGCCGTTACTATCACAAAAACATGCCGGCAGCTTATAAAACTCAAAAGATTCTTGATGGCGCACAATCTGCTTGGGCAATCTACACAATCCTTAGCGACAACCGCGAAGCATTAATGAATCACCTTAAAGAATGCGGAGTTCCTTTTGCATCTTTCTATCCTCGTCCTGTTCACACTCAAACAGCTTACCAGATGTATAACACTCGCAAGCTTCCTGTATGTGAAACTCTGGCAAAACAAGTTGTAAGCTTGCCTATGCACCCTTACCTCACTCAGCAAGAACAAGACTACATCCTTTCTTGCTTGGCAGACTTTGCATCAAAAACAAAAGCTGCTTAATAATATTAAAACAAATAAAAAAGCTCCTTTACTTAAGGAGCTTTTTTTTTATTACTCAAAATCTAATCCCCATATAGAATATCTAGATGGGTCATCCCCCCACTTCTCTCGAACTTTAACAAATAAAAACAAATGGATTCTTTCTTCCAAAAGCTCTTCCAGCTCTTTGCGTGCTGTCTGTCCTATTTTCTTTATCATAGAACCACCTTTGCCAAGCACAATCTGCTTTTGGCTGTCACGTTCTACATATATTGTCATCTCCGCCCTAACAGAGCCATCATCCTTGCGCTCCCAAAGCTCCGGCTCAACTGTCAAAGCATATGGAAGCTCCTGTTGCAAAAACAAAAACAACTTCTCGCGCACTACCTCTGCCACCAAAAGCTTCAGCGGCATATCAGATATCTGATCCTCCATATAATACCAAGGGTTTTGCGGCAGATTATTTGCAATATATTTATAAAAATCTTCTGTATGCTTATCTTTAAGAGCAGAAATCATGAAAGTCGCCTTAAAATCAAAATCAGCATTCATCTTTGCGCTAAGCTCCAAAAGCTTCTCACCTTTAACTAAATCAATCTTATTCAAGACCAAAATTACTTCTGCTTTTTTCTTTCTAAGCTTTGCGACAATAGATTGCGTTTCATCATCATAACCGCGCTTAGCATCAACCACCAAAACTATAATATCGGCATCACCTGCCCCGCCCCATGCAGACTTCACCATAGCTTTATCAAGCCTGCGTTTTGGCTTAAAAATCCCCGGGGTATCTACAAAGATTATTTGTGTATTTTCATAAATCCCAATACCTCTGACCACCGTTCTTGTTGTTTGCACCTTTGGAGAAACAATAGAAACCTTAGACCCTACGAAATTATTTGTGATAGTAGACTTCCCGGCATTAGGCGCACCTATTAAGGCTACATATCCGGCTCTGGTAGGATTATTGTTATCAGTCACACTATTCATTCTAAGCACTCTCTAAATTTAACGCTGCCGGCGTCCCGGCCGACATATCCGGCTCTGGTAGGATTATTGTTATCAGTCACACTACTCGTTATCATTAATCTTCTCAATCATTAGAGATGCAGCCTCTTGCTCGGCCATTTTTTTATTTTTTCCCACACCAACAGTTTCTCCGCATGACTTAACACTCACCGCCACATGGAAAATCGGCTCATGCTCGCTTCCTTCTCTCTTAACAACACAATAAGAAGGAGACCCCAAACTTTTAACATGAGTAAGCTCTTGCAGAGTTGTCTTGCAGTCTTTAGGAGGAGTTCTGTCTTTGGTAATATCCCAATTTTCAGAGACAAATTTTAGCGCTTTTTCATATCCGCCATCCAGATAAATTGCCCCAACGACGGCCTCACAAACATCACAAAGCACATTATCATTATCTCTAATGTCCTCATTCATAATTGTAATATATTTACCCAGCCCCAAATGTCTTGCAGTCTCGGCCACATTATCTTTATTCACCAAAGAAACATGCCTCTGTGACAAACTTCCTTCAGTATCTTGCTCAAATTTATTATACAAAAGATACGCTATAGCAACGCCTAAAACCCTGTCGCCCAAAAACTCTAAACGTTCATAGTTTTTATCTAAATCAGACGTGCAACTGCTATGAACCAGAGCCTGTCGCAACAAGCTCTGGTCCTTAAATTTATAACCTAATGTTTTTTCTAAACTATTTAATTCGGTCAAACAACCTCTCCCATCTTATTTTTCTTGGCCATACCCAAGGCTTATACCAAGCCCCTTCTTGGTTATGTGAAAAGAACAAAAATCTTGCTTTTCCGACAAGGTTTTCTTTTGGCACAAAACCAACACTGGCTCTGGAATCATCAGATTCATCTCTATTATCGCCCATCATAAAATAACTTTCTTCCGGAACGGTAACTTCGTCTACTTTATCAAAATCAGCATCATCAGAAAGCTCTAAAATATTATGCCTAACTCCGTTTGGCAAAATCTCAATATACTGATTATATCTTTTTGCGTTTCCGCGCTCATCACGTCTGGTAAAATCTTCAACTCTGGTGCGCTCTACAATCTCGTCATTTATAAACAAACGTCCTTTAATTATTTTAACCTTATCACCGGGCAGCCCGACAACTCTTTTAATAAAATCTGTTTTATTATCTTGTGGGAACTTAAACACCACCACATCGCCACGCTCTGGCGCATCTTCCCAAACTCTTCCTTTAATCAACGGCATACTAAATGGCAATGAATGTTTTGAATATCCGTAAGTATATTTAGAAACGAATAAAAAGTCACCAACATAAAGTGTCGGATACATAGAAGCCGAAGGAATTTTGAACGGTTCAAACAAAAATGTCCTAATTAAAATAGCAATAACGACGGCATAAAATATCGTCTTAATGGTATCAAACAAGCTTTCTTCTTTTTCCATGCCTAACTCTTTCTAAATATGTAATCTTTTGTGAAACTACTTTTACACTGATTTATTATATTTTTGCAATAGTTATTATAAGGTTAAATAACAAAAGTTTTTATAAAACAGTGGCATTATTATTGATTATCATATACAATTTCCCTCATATTAGACATTTCTCAAGCTTATAAATAAGGAATAAAAATGAAAGAAACAGCATCTCTATGGTTAATGAACAAGTCCGGAGAATTTTTATTACAATTTCGCAGCCCCAACATGCGAAACAACCCAAACACATGGGGCAATGGCGCCGGCGGCGGGATTGATGCCGGAGAAACAAGCCTAGATGCCATTGTCCGCGAAACGCGTGAAGAATTGGGGCTGGAAATCCCTCCGCAAGATTTTGTGTTCTTAGGAGAGTTTTTTGACACATCTAACCCAGACAGGGAAAAACATTTGTGGTTATATTTTGCACAAGGAGATTGGAAGATATCAGATATAAAAATACAAGAATCTGAAATCACCAAGGTCAAATTTGCAACATTATCAGAAATAAAAGAGATGATAGGAACACCAATTT
>JAISFX010000052.1 GCA_031263385.1 Lactobacillus sp. | reverse complement strand
AAAGGTAAAAATCTTCTGGAAATGAGCCCTGAAGAGCGTTCTTGTGAAGGAATGTTTTTAAGCATGCAATATCCGGTAGAGATTCCCGGTGTGGGGGTTACAGCCTTTTTGAAGCACGCTGTAAACGCACACCGAAAATATAATAACCTGCCAGAGCTTGACACTATGGAATTTATTAAAACTCTTCGTGAGGAAGGCAAAAAGCTTGGCATTGATAATGAAATGATTAAGCGTTTTGTAAATGTGGGTTTTTCAGGTGGAGAAAAAAAACGGCTGGAGACCCTGCAAATGACCATTCTTAAGCCTTCGCTGGCAATTTTAGATGAGACAGATTCAGGGCTGGATATTGATGCATTAAAAACCGTGTCAGACGGTGTGAACTCTTTGCTTGATAACAAAACATCTCTTCTGGTGATTACCCATTACCAGCGCTTGCTAAACTATATTGTTCCGGACTTTGTGCATGTATTTGCAGATGGCAAAATTGTTAAATCGGGCGATAAATCATTAGCCCTCGAGCTGGAAGAAAAAGGTTACGCTCAATGGCAAGGTTAATCCAAAATCCGGAAATGGTGGGGGAGGCTTTTCCCGAGCTGCAAAAGCTGCGCAATGAAGGGCGCAAAGCTTTTGTTATGCCCTGCCCTAAAATGGAGGCTTGGAAATATACAAAGCTCAGAGATTTGGATGCTGATGACTATGTTATGGCGACAAATGATAATTTAGGAAGCTTTGACTTTGGTCTTGATTGCTATGTGATAAACTTTAATAACGGAGTGTTCTCTCCATTGGGAAGTAAGCTCCCTGAGGATGTAGAGGTTTATCCGCTGATTGAAGAGTTTATGCCAGGAGGCGGGTGTCAATGTAAAGGCGAATGTATTGCCGAGTGTGAGGCAAAAAAATATTTAAATAAAAATATTAATTTGACAGAGCATCCTTTTGCGGCACTTAATACTGCATATTTACAAGAAGGTATGTTTATTAAAATCGAAGGAAAGCTTGATAAGCCTATTGCTATCATAAACCGCTCAAAGACTGATGAGAATCTGTTTTATAATACTCGCAATCTGATAATTTTAGAAGATGATGCAGAAGCCGAGATCTTGGAGATATTTGAATATCAGGGCGACATTAAATCAAGGTATTTCGGCAATCATGTTAATGAGATTTTTGTTGGCAAAAGAGCTAAGCTAAACCATTATAAACTGCAAGATGAGGCATATAAAACCAACCATATTGCTTTATCTATGGCAGAAGTGGCTGAGAAAGGTAAATATGACCATTTCTGTTTGCAGAAAGGGGCGAATATAGGCCGCAATGAGGTTATTGTGAAGCTTATGGATAGTGAAGCACAAGCTAATGTTAACGGGGCATATATTATGTATGGCTGGGCAACACTTGATACAACAACAGAAATTAGGCATCTGGCGCCTGCGACATTTTCTCACCAGTTGGTTAAAGGCGTTATTGGCGGAGATGCCAGAGGAGTTTTCCAAGGCAAAATACATATTGGCAGAAACGCTGTTAAGACCGAAGGAATCCAACAGCACAGAGCATTGTTGTTAAGTGATACTGCTGAGATTGACTGCAAACCGGAATTAGAGATTTTTGCCGATGATGTTAAATGCTCTCATGGGGCGGCAAGTGGTGAGTTGGATGAAGATGCTTTGTTTTATATGGAATCCCGCGGGATTAGCCGTGAAGAGGCTAAGCAAATTTTGATTGATGCCTACTTGGATGAGGTTGTCGAGAAGGTAGAGAACCCTGAGATTAAAGAATATTTCAAACGCGCCCTTGAGCCTGCTAAATCATAATAAAATAATTGACTATCGACGCTTAATCTGCCTCAAAAAGGCCGCAAGCTTCTAAAATTTGGCAAAACTCAAGTAATGTAAAAGTTTCTTCACCGAGTTCTATGTTATTGAGTCTATCCACAGATAGGCTTGTCTTTTTAGAAATATCATCAAGACTGATGCCGGCAGCGGCTCTTATCTTTATCAAAAGATGCTGGGCTTCCTGCTGTTTGCGCGGATAGCTGAAATCGAAACTTTCTAATAATATATCAAACATAACATTCATCCTCAACCCAACTTGGGTTCAACCTATAATAGGTTTAATCATAAGTCCAGAAGATTTTTTTCTGGAGGAATAATATGACTAAATCTGTATTTTCTAAAAAATATAAAATATTAAGAGAAATGCTAGCAGAAGAGAGGCTAAAGGCCAATTTAAGCCAAAGAGAGCTTTCTGACAGAATGGGTGTGGTTCAAACATTTGTCTCAAAATATGAACTTGGAGAAAGAAGAATTGATGTAGTGGAATTGGCGCAAATTTTGGAAGCAATGGGTATTAATCCTATAAAATTCTTTGAAAAATGGTATAAAAGCTCAAAATAAGCAGATTGATTGAGTGAGTTGGATAAATAAAAATTTTAAATGCGCAAGCGAGACTTTGGCTATTGGTACCAAGGTCTCGCTTATTTAGTTTTTAAGCCGAAATATTCTCAAGCGCAAGCTCGAGATGTTCATTAATGATACTTCTGCCTTTTGCAGCAACATATGTTGCATATTCTTTGCTGCTTTTTATTTTCATAATTTTTGTTCTTAGACAACCCCGCACAGGAGTGTCGTTAAATTTTCCATGTATTGCAGCCTCGTCAAACGAGATGTGCAATAAAGAAAAGACCTCAAAGAGTTTGTATTCAACGCTTGATGCTCTTTTCTTCTTGGGCAGTTTTTCTATTTCTTCGATAAAATAGTTCCTGTACTGCAAACAGGTTTCAGATAGATGTTTCATGATAATTTTTCTATAAGATTGTTTGAAGGCTAATATAGTCAATTTTGGAGAATAAGTCAAACCCAATGAAAACAAGAAAAACCCCCAAGTTGATGCTTGGAGGGGGGTAAGGTTAAAATTCTACATAAAGAGACTTCATTTTCATATTATCAGTAAATTTTTGCTTGGTGTAGATGTTTCGTCCATAAAGATTTATATGGTCTTTGGAGATTATTTCTATTTTTTCGCCATAGCTGTCCCCGCCGGCACATTCTTTGGTTATCCACTCGCCTTTGGTGTTTTTCTCGGCATAGTTATTATATAGTATGTCTGTAGCCTCATCAGGGCAGAAGCGATAAAGTCTGTTATTGGCAGTGAAGAAGCAGGTTCGACGCCATAAACCGTAAAACAGTCCAAGATATTTGAAATTTTTGTGATTGGAGGTGATAAGCTTGGCTATCATAGCTGAAAGACCACCTTCATCGCTATTGTGGTTGTTGCACATTACGCTTATTACCAACTGTTTTTCAGGATTAAAAATCGTGCGGCTTAACTGCCCTTGCATTGCTCCGCCATGGCCTATCCACCTTAATTTATCAATAAAATATGAGCGATAGCCAAGACCATATTTGACATTTGGGTCTTGAGGGACTTCGGTGGTGGCTTTGGTTAACTCGGCAACGGCTTTTTTAGGCAAGATTTTGCCGGTCATGAGGTCTCCATAAAATTTGCAAAGAGCAGACGCTGTGGTGCAGAAACCGCCTGCCGCGTTGAAGTCTCTGGCATCAATATCAGGTCTTACGGGATAAAACTTGCCATAAGTGTTTTTGTTGGTATGACCATAAGTATAAGGCTTGGCATTAGAGTTGTAAGAAGGGCTGATATCCGGGTGGTTTTCAATAATATTTGAGCGGATATAATCCTCAAACCCTTTGCCGCTGACGTTTTCAATAATCATGCCCAGCAAAGAAAAACCGAAATTAGAGTATTTAAAACGATAATTGGGTTTGATTACAGGCGTTGTGGTTTCTAAAATGTCGAGAATCTCGGATTTTTCGGGAAATTTTCTGAATGTTTCCCAATAATTAGAATCGTCATAGCCGTCCCTATACACCCCGCCAAGATGCCCAAGAAGGTGTCTGATGGTGATTTTGTTATAGCTTTTCTTGGCCTCGGGTATGTATTTTGAAATTTTATCATCTAAAGACAATTGTCCGCTGAGGGCCAGCTTCATTATTGCTGCGGCGGTAAAGGTCTTAGAATGAGAAGCAATATGAAACTTGTGTTTGGGGGATAGCTTCTCTTTGGTTTTGATGTTGGCAAGGCCATAAGACTTATCAAAGACTACCTTGCCTTTTTCCCATATAGCAACGGAAAACCCCGGGACGCCCTTGATATCTAAGAACATATTCAAGATGTCGTCTAAGAACTTTAGGGTTGTTTTTTCCATATCCGATGCTCCTTAAAAAAGATTATGTAACCACACTATATGGCTTTTAACTAATTCTCAAGAAATTTTGTGTAGGATTGCGCAATGATGAAAGATAAGAAAATAGATTTTAGGGTCAATTATAAGAATGTGCATGTCTTGGACGAGATTAACACCAAAGACATTAGGTACCCTATTATATTATCATCCCCTCATTCTGGGCACTTCTTCCCTAAAGAATTTTATGACAATGTTAAGGTTGATGAAAAAGACCTCAAAGTTAATGAGGAATGGTTTGTTGATGAGCTGATTGAAGGCGCTATAAACCAAGGTTTTGCGACCTTATTGATGAATGTATCGCGCGCTTTTGTCGATGTGAATCGAGATAAAATCGAGATTGACCCTGATATGTATTTTGACTATACAAACAGCGATGACTGCGGGGGAAGCCGCAGATGCCGCGTGGGCTATGGTGTTATTCACCGAATCCTACACAACGGAAGAGACATTTATGACGGCAAGATATCTTATTATGAGGCATTAGACCGCATTAAAAACGTTTATGACGAATATCATAAAAAACTTAGCAAACTCATTGATAAAACAGTAAAAAAGTTCGGTTATTGCTTTGTTTTGGACTGTCACTCCATGCCTTCTAAAATAGGGGCGATGATGCTTGATGACAAGCCAATTGATATTTGCTTGGGCACACTATTTGAGCAAAGCTGCCCTAATGAGATGTCAGACTTTTTTATGAATAAATTTAAGGAAGAGGGCTACAATACCCTTTATAATACGCCATATTCGGGGGCTTATATCACGTTTAACTATTGTCAGCCCCGAAAAAAGGTGTTTACCATGCAATTAGAGATAAACAGAGGCCTTTATATGAACGAAAAGACCTTTAAGAAAAACAAGCAATTTCAAAAGATTAGTAGCGATATAAGCAAGGTTATTGTTGACTTTTCTAAATTTGTGCTGGATTTTAAAATTTAGTTATGTTATAACCCCTCTCAGTTTGTTGCAGATATTAGGAAATGTAACATTTTTGTTTTAACTTTATATGGAATAAAGATTTAAATTTAATTAACTAACCTCAAGACAGGTTTTGTAAGAAAACAATCCGTGACATTTAGCAATCTGAAATTGGCACATTTGTTGCATAAGGGATGATTGTGGTCGTTTTGAGGGAGCAGAGGGATGCGTAATAGCGTATCAAAAATTTTAATGTTTTTTTTACTGATGCTGATGCTTAGTCAGCCCGTACAGGCGAGGACGTCTGACATGATTGTCGATGACAGACTGGTTTGTATGATAGAAACACAAAAACAAGAGAAAAATTATCAAATAAAAGAGCATTTGCTTACTACTATCGCAGCCGTTGAATCCGGCAGATGGGATAAGAGGAGACAGCAGAATATGGCTTGGCCTTGGACTATTAATGCCCAGGGTAAAGGAATGTATTTTGAAACCAAAGCCGAGGCTGTGAAAGAAGTTAAGCGCCTGCAGGAAAAAGGCGTTAAAAGCATTGACGTTGGTTGTATGCAGATTAACCTTTCTTACCATGGTGATGCTTTTGATAGTATTGAGGACGCCTTTGACCCAGAGAAAAATGTGGAATATGGCGCGAAGTTTCTGAAAAAATTATATAACAGCAAAAAAGACTGGACTAAAGCTGCAATGGCTTATCACTCTGGGCTTGCAAGAAAAGCCAATATTTATAAGAAAAAGATTGAGCTTGCTTTTGAGACTACTAAAAAGTTGCAAAACGACTTGAATAATGAGTTTGTTGTTGCTAAAAAGAATAGTGACAAGATTAAAATCGCAAAGGTTACTGAGAAGTCTATGCAGAAAAATGCCGCAAACGCATGGCGTGAGGCTAAGCTGACAGAATACAGAACCAGAAAGTTGGCTCAAAAATAAATAAGAGAGGGAAATTATGTTCGAACCGTTTTTAGAAAAAAAGTTTGATATTAAAACTTATGAAGGAGATAAAAACGGAGACCTAAGAATAATTACCCTTATGAACCTCTTCCAAGATGCTGCAGATTCACACGCAAGTGCTCTAAACGTTGGTTTGGAGCACTGTTTGCGTGGTGGTTTGGCGTGGGTTGGATCTGCATATCATATCAAAATCAATAAACTGCCCAAGCTTCATGAAGAGATTACTATAAAAACTTGGCCAAGCATAAAAAATAAGCTTACAGCTATTCGTGAGTTTGAGGTTGCAAATGAAAAGGGCGGAAAGCTTATTTTGGCATCTTCACAATGGGTTTTGCTTAATGTTGAGAAAAAGCGCCCAGTGTCTCTGGATGATAATTTGCCTGATTTCCCAAACACCCCAACAAGGGCTGTCGAGACAGACTTTCCCAAAATTACAGAGGTCACTGAGCATAATTTTGATAAGCATTTTTATGTGCGTTTTGACGATATTGACATCAATGACCATGTTAACAATGCCATATATCCTTTGTGGGCTACAGAAAGCGTTAAAGATCAATTTAGGCTAGGGCACACACCAAAAGAGATTGAGATTGCCTTCAAAAAAGAAGGGCTGTTTGGTGAAATGATAAGAGTTAACACCCTTATGGAAGAAAAGCTGTCTAACCACAGCGTTAGGGGCAATGATGACCGCGAGCTGGCAAGGGTTAGAATCTTGTGGGCTGAGAATAAAGTCGACTAATTTACTATCTTTTAGCAGAAGGATTATGAATGCTTAATTTTATTTGGGTAGCTTTTTTTATATCTGCTTTTTTGGCTGCTGTTTATCAGACAATATTCGTTGGCAGTACTGAGGTGTGGACAGAGATTATCGGGGCGACGTTTGTATCTGCCAAAACCGCGTTTACGGTGTCTATTAACCTGACGGGGATTTTGTGCTTATGGATTGGGCTTCTTAAAATTGCCGAGGCCTCAGGGCTTACAAATATGTTGGCAAAGGCTTTATCCCCCTTGTTTAAGCGAATTATGCCGGAAATCCCTGCAAACCACCCTTCCCTATCATCTATGATTATGAATATTGCTGCGAATATGCTGGGGCTTGATAATGCGGCAACCCCAATGGGGATTAAGGCTATGGAGCAGATGCAGGAGCTTAACAAATCTAAGGACACGGCATCTAACTCGCAGATTATGTTTATGGTGATTAACAGCTCGGCTGTTACCATAATACCAATTACAATTTTGATGTATCGCGCGGAGTTTGGCTCTGTTAACCCTACCGCAGTGTTTATCCCTATTTTGCTGGCAACGTCAATTTCTACACTATGCGGATTTCTAAGCGTGGCAGCAATACAAAGGATTAACATCTTCAACAAGGTGGTAATGGCCTATCTGCTTGGGTTTGCGGCTTTTATAGGCTTGGTTATTTATGGCTTTAACAGTATGGAACCAGCCGAAAGGATGAGATATTCTGCAGATTTTGGTAATTTTATACTGTTTGGCATTATGATTGGCTTTATTATATCGGGCGTAGTTAAAAAGATTAATGTATATGAGACCTTTATTGCCGGCGCTAAGGAAGGCTTTGAGATTGCCGTAAGGATTATCCCTTATCTGGTGGCTATGTTGGTCGCTATAGGAGTTTTAAGAGCCTCCGGAGCGCTTGATTTGGTTCTGTTGTGGTTGGAGAAGGCTATTGCGTTCTTCGGGTTCTCAACTGATTATGTGGCGGCTCTGCCTACGGCTATTATGAAACCATTGTCGGGAAGCGGTGCAAGAGCGATGATGATTGAGACATTCCAGAATTATGGCGTGGATTCATTCTCATCATTTGTGGCATCAGTTGTTCAGGGTTCTACAGAAACAACATTTTATGTCTTGGCGGTATATTTTGGGGCTGTTAAAATTACCAAAATACGTCACGCGCTTGGCTGCTCGCTATTTGCTGATGCGGTTGGCATAACACTGGCGATTGTTTTTGCAAGGATGTTTTTCTAGTTAAATCCATTTTTTCTTTTTAAGAAACCAGACTAGCGAAATGGCAGTAAGGATTAATATGCCGGTTACGCTGAAAAAGGCGTATTCGCTATCAGAAAACGGTATGCCCTCAACATTAATGCCTAAAAGCCCGGTGACAAAGGTCAGCGGCAGAAAGATTACGGTTACAACCGAGAAAAAATACATAATGCGAGATATTCTTACATTTACCTTGCTTTGGAGCTCTTCAAAAGAGACCAGCAGGTGGTCGCGAGTGTAGTCAAGATCTTCTATCGCTTTGGTAGCTTTATTGTATAGCTCGCGCAGGTCGCGGCGGTTGTCATCAGTGAGCCAGTCTATTTTATCATTCTTCATATTGATATAAACATTTTGCATAGGCACAAGGTAGCGCCTTATGGAGACGACTTTTCGCCTTTGGCGGCTTACCTCAGCACGAAGCTTTGCGTCTCGGTCAGCATCGGCAGAGAGTACCTCTGTTTCTAAGTCATCAGCCTCATCGCTCAAGTCTGAAATGTTGTCAACAATGTCTGCTGTGATTTGGTCAGCAATTTCTAAAAAACACTCCATGGGGCTTGATACAACCAATGTTTTATCTTCTATACGACTTAACACAGTATCTATAGAGGCTATGCGGCGGCTAGAG
>JAISFX010000100.1 GCA_031263385.1 Lactobacillus sp. | reverse complement strand
TTTTGCCATTTTCTTCGTTTTCATTTTCTTTTTTATATCTTTTTTCGTATTTTTTTACAGATGCTTCAAGAGCCTTATATTCAGGGCTTTTCTTTTTATCTTCAAATTCTTTTTCAATTTTAGCGATTTTAGCTTCTGCCGCAGTTTTAGCGGTAGCGGCTATTCCGCCCTCATTACTAAGCTCTACCTTTTGGGCAATTAGTTTAGCATCTTCGGCGCTTAAGTGTCCAACATGAAGTTTTGTAACGCCTAGACCTAAGTATTTGGTAACCGTGGCTTCAAACATTTTCTTTGCCGCATCGGGAGTGTCTGTTTCGTTAAACTCTTTGCTGGCGGTAAGTTCAGCAATAGCCTGCTCAATAGCAAGTTTGGTCATATCTTCTTTACATTGGGCAGGAGTGGTGTCGTCACCATGGGTGCTTGGGTCAATGGTTAGTTTATTGTCATAGAAGTCTTCAAAAATGGCGTTATCAGCGTTCTCATATTTATGTGCTTTAGAAGTGGTATCGCCGGTTTCTGATTCTATGGTCTCTTTAGCAAAAGGGTCATAGCCTTTGGCTAGTTCTTCAAGAACAGCTTGGTTGCCTTGAACCATATCAGCGTGGTTTACGGTGATTTCTGATATATCGGCTATGCCATTGGCGCCGTCTTTGTTTTTATCGAAATCTTCAATATGGGTTTTTAGGCCTTTAAGAAGTCCGGCATCTTCGGCGCTAAGGTCTGCGCCATCCAAAACATCCAGATATTTCATGGCTTCTTCTATAGAGAGCTTGCTGACGCCCCCTCTTATTGCATCTAATGCTTGCTTGACGGTGTAGTTTTCTAAATTATCGCCGTCTGCGCCAAAACCGATTATCTCTACCATTGTTCTTACTCCCAATGAGTTATAATTTTACATATTATCACTTTAGCAGAAAAAATATATTTTTTCAACAAATTTTGTCAAAAACTTCTTTTCTTCACAAAAATGAAATATTCTTTTGGTGAAATGCTACAAGAAAATGGTTAAGATTTTATAATTAAATGGAAAAATGCTCACTTAAAACCCTTTTAGGTCTTAGAAACAGCCTTGTTGAACATGGTAATTGCGAGATCCTTCATTTTAGAAGAATGAGCTGGGGCTTTTTCCTCCTTAGGCATTTGGACAAGCTCGCCTCCTTCGGAGTAAGTCATGCCGTATTTCTCCCATGCTTTTATATGATTGTCTATGAAGGCTTTCTCGCCCTCATTTAGGATAAAGCCTTCCATTTGTTTTTCAATAAGGTCATGATAAGGGATGCTTTCCATGGCAAGCATGTTGAAATCTGTCCTGGTCTTGTTGTAAAGATATGGATTCGTTTCCTTGTCTCCAGCTATGGTACTAATGATATTATCTTGCATTTCTTTATCAATTTGAGGCTTGTAAAAATCGACCCCTCTCAGGATTCCATTTTTGTCTATACAGTAGCATCCGCCGTCGTCAAGTTCGCGCATGGTCATATGAGGGAGTTTTTCAGGGTTGAGGTAGCTATTATCCATATAATCCGAGGCTGAGGCGTTGGCATGAACGCTTTCATCAAAGACGGGACCATTATTGACCGTTGTATCATCAATTGTTGGTTCAGGTGAGCTATGATTGGAGGCAAAAAGGCTTGAGAAAAACAGGCCTGCGGCCGATGCGGCCGAGTTTGCAACTAAGACACTGGCTGCATTGGCAGCTCTTCTTTTTTTGGTGCCTTTGGTCTTTACATAAGAAATAACTGAGTTGCCTATTCCCGTTGCTACGGACAGCCAAGTACGGGCTTTGGTTTTGGCACTGACTTTAAAGAGGTCATCACTGCTATATTCTTTGATGTTTTTTACAAAGTTCTCACCCATAGTTTTAATTAAGCCGGTGCTGTCTTCTGATAAAGGCATTACATCTCCTTTAATCTGAGAGCCCCAAATGCCCATAGAGCCAAATACTTCTCCTCCGGCCTGAGCAATTTCTGCCCCAACAAAAACCGTACTTAAAGCAGCACTTGCTGTTGTTGAGAGAACAAGCATCATTTCTTTAGGATTTTCCCACAAATATTGGGCAAAGTTGTTTTTGTACATAGGGCTTTTTTTCTTAATCTCGCTGAACTTTTTATAGCTTTTATATACTTGCTCCCCTGCCCTGAAAGCAGCAAGCCCCGCCAAACCCACAGGGCCGAAAGCAACACTTATTCCTAAATTGAGTGCTACGTTGCCAATTATCTGACGGCCTACTTTATAGGCTTTTTTATATTTGGTGGACATCTTCTTATTTAGCGCTTTAGCTTTATCTTCCAAACCTTTTACGCCACTTCTGGCCCCGATACGTATCATACGGTGTTTGGTATCAAGAGAAGATGTTACCATAGCGGCGGCAACAGTGGTGTTTCTAAACTTTCTGGGGAAGTTATCTACATCTTTAGCATATTCATCAAGGCCAAGCTTTACAAAGGCTCGGACTGTCTCGCTTCTGCGGTTGAATATATCTAAATCATTTTGGGCCTTTTTTATATCTTTTTCGCTTTTGGATTTCTTAACAATAGATTCCAGCACTTTCTTTTGAGCTTCTATAGAAATCAGAGGCTCGTTTATATTGGCTATAACCAAACTATTGCGTAGCCTATCCAATGCATCATTAATATGTGTGTTTACCAGCTTTTGGTTTTTATCATAGTCTTTTTTATTAAAGTCAGGGTCAGAGACTAAATCTGCAATCGCCATGTTTATGGCTTGTTTGGCGATATCTTTCTTAAATTCTTTTTTGCTTATGGGGTCGCCTTCTTTGACCGTTTGGATATCTATCTCTTCAAAAAACTTATCGAATTCGGCGTTTTCGGGATAAACATAGTTTCCGTCTTTATCTTTGGCAAAAGGGTCTATGCCGGCAGTTAAATGCTCGAGCTCAGTATAATTGCGTTCAATATCTTTGGCATCACCATAAGTGAGGTGAGATATTCCCTGATTTTTATCATATTCATCTACGGATTTTTTGACTTTAAGAAATAGGGAGTAGTCTGAGCCTTTGAGGTCTGCATCATAGAGGTATTCATAAAGGTCTATGACCTGATTAAAGGACAAAGAGGACTCTTTGTTCTTTATTAAATCTAAAGCTTCTTTTACTTTCTTCTTGCCCGCCATTCTGCAGGG
>JAISFX010000019.1 GCA_031263385.1 Lactobacillus sp. | reverse complement strand
TATGTATGTCTAAGCATGTGAGCGGTTATTATTATATCTAGCGCTGGTGATTTGTCTTTTTTATCAAATTTGCGTTTTGACAGAGTATCTAAGAGTTTTGGAAGCCCCACATAATGTCCGTTGCCTATTGTAGCTGGGAATACCCAGTTTGATCTAGAGCTATTTTTCATATCTTTTAATAGTTTGCAAGCAGAGGCTCCAATAGGCCTAGTTTGGCGCCCTGTTTTTGTATCATCAAATAGGAAACATTGATTTTCAAAATCTATCATGTTCCATTTTAGCGAAAGAATCTCCATTTTACGACAGCCAGTTAATAGAAGAAGCCTTATTGCGTCTAGTCCGGAGCTATTTAGTTCTCCTATGACATTATTCATAAGCTTACCAAGTATTTGTATTTTGTTTATGCTAAGTCTTTCTTTTTTCTCTTCTCCCTGGGGCTTCGCAATGCCATGGGCAGGATTAGTTTGGATAAAATTGTTGAATGCTGCATATTGTAATATAGCTCCAAACATTCCCATAGTTCTAGCTGCAGCACCTGGCCCTCCTTTTACAATAATTCTTCCTCTTAGATTATCACTTTTTTCATTTTTTGCTGTTCGACCATCGCTAACATCTTTCATAAAATTAAAAAGGTCTTGTTGAGTTAGGGATATGACTTTTCTTTTTCCTAGCAAAGGTTTGACATGCCGCTCTATTCTGCTTTTATCCATTGCGATGGTGCTGGCTTTTTTATCTTTTCTTCCGGTAGCTAACCAACCTTTATCTTTTATGTATAGATCACAAAGCTCTGAGACAGTTATAGCGTTTCTTATTTCGATTTTACCTTCTGCAGGATCGTAACCACTTGCAACTTGTCCTATATACTTTTTTGCTAGTGCTCGTGCCTCATCAGGAGTTGTAGAAGTGGAGCGCCCTATAGACATCTTACGTTGCCTACCCTCGCTATTTCTGTATTTTACTATCCATGTTTTGACAGTTCCTCTAACTCTTATCCCAAATCCGGGGAGAGCATCATCCCATTCTGTATAGTCTCCGCCTAACAGAAGCTTATCTATAAATGATTTAGTTAGTTTTGGCATGTATCCTACCTTGTTAAAATTGGTACCCAGTTGTTATGGGGTACCGTATGGGTACCAGTTATTGTGTAAAATGATATTGCATTATGTTTTAAAATATATTAACATATCGTAAAATACAATGTATATATTGGGGATTGTAAAAGGTTTTGAATAAAAATGAAAAATGATGTTTTAGTTAACTCTAACCTTGCCAAGGTTGATGTCGAGGGTTCGAATCCCTTCGCCCGCTCCAATTAAGGAAAAGAGGTTCTCAGACGAGAGCCTCTTTTTTTATATGCGGGCGCCACTTTAAGTGCAATGGATTGCCCTTAAAGTGTAAAGGGATTAGTCATATAAACCTAATTTCGTTTTTTTGTTTAAGCGGGTTGATAATGTTAATTGGGTGTTGAAATTTAAGTTGAGGGGTTTATATTTCGTCTTAATGCGGGTGTAGCTCAATGGTAGAGCGGAAGCTTCCCAAGCTTATGACGAGGGTTCGATTCCCTTCACCCGCTCCAATTCTACCTAGTGGTTTCTTAACCCGTTCTAGTGTCGCGTTCTGCGACCTTTTTTATATGCTTCAAAAAAAATAGTTTACTTAAGAAAAATTTTATAATAGTTTCTAATTATTGTAAAATATTATAAAAATTCACAAAATTAGGATACATGAGTTGAAGAAAATTGCTGTTGGGAACAAAAGTCTCAATAAGGTTAAAGCAATAAAAAAAGTTTTTGGAGAAGATGTTCAGGTAAAGGCGTTCCATGTTTATTCAGGAGTGCAAAGAGATGCTTTGGATGTTAGTCAGATAAGACTGGGTGCGAAAAACCGAGCTGAGGGCGTTAAAAAGATTGCCGATAAAAAAGGCGAAACTTTCGATTTATATATAGGAATCGAGAGTGGTTTTGAAAAAAATGGAGATGCTGTTAAGGTTAAAGACAGCGTCTATATGATTAATAGCCGAGGAGAAAGAGCCGAAGCATCATCTCATGGCAAAAGGTTGCCAAAGATGATTGGAGAGATGCTTTATGGAGGCGAAAACGTTCGCTCTGCGGTTATGAAGGTATATCCTCCGAAGGATAACAAAGACAATCAAAAAGCTATAAGATATTTTAATGCAGTGACCTTGGGGCATGAAGAAGCCATCGGTAATGCTACAAATAATGCTATGGTATCAATGAAGAATAATGAAAATAAGATGTCTTTGATTATGAACGCTAAAAAGCAAAGAGCCTAATTTATTGCATGTAGATTTTGACTGGTTTTATTGATATTGGTGGTTAAGACTTTGACCTCATTATCAAGATGCATGTTCTCAAAAATATAAAGCGCGTCATGAAAATATTCTAAAGCTTCTTCGAGAAGGTCTTTATCAAGATCACGTTTGCCCATGGTATAATATATCTCGCCGATTTTTTCTTGTATCTTTGCCCAAGAAAGAGGGTCTCTGCGCTCGGTAATTATCTTTTGCTGGTTTTTGTAGCTGGCAATGGCAAGGTCAGATATCTCTGAACTATTGGTGAGTTTGCCTAAGATTGATAAAAGGTGACCGAGCTTGCCTTGGATTGATGACCAAAACTCAGGGAACAGGGCATATGTATAAATCTTTTCGGCTTCTCTTAGTTGGAACACAGAATCGCGCAGGGCTTGGATGTCTTCGGTCTTTTTCCAAAAGTTGAAAAACAAATCAGATAGCTTATTGGATATATAGCCATAATCATAAGGGTAGTTATATTTGCTGAGGTATTTTTGGGCGTTACGATAATAGGTTATGGCCCCTTTGAAATAGGCCGAGTTTTTCTTTGACATATGGTCGGCGGCGCAGTCATAAAGCTGACCGAGGTGGTTGTATATGCAGCCAAGGTGAATGGGGTTGGTGATGAGGTCTTGATGTTTGATGGCTGTCTCGAAGAGGTTTTTGACGATTTTGAAATCTTTATCATCAGAGTTATCAAACGAAAAGCTTAAATATATAATCCCCAAAAAGTTCATGATGTAAGGCATATATTCTACAGAGAGAATCTTAGAGGAGTTCTCTTTAGACAGGATGTCTATAATCTTTTTCAGGAGATATTTCTTTTGGATTTTGCTTTCTCGGTCAGGAGATTTGCGGGCGCTGATGACTGCTCCGTAGATTATGTTGCCGATGCTTTCAGGGAAAGGGTAGCCGGGTTCAATGAAATATGCCGGTATATAAATGCTGTCCATTAATGACAAGAAAGAGAAGCCTTCGGTTTCATATTGGCGGTCTGATTGAAAGTTTAGTCTTATTCTAGCACCTTCGCGATAACCCCAAATGAGGACATCAGAGCCTGTTTTATCGAGAATGTCTTGCCCTTTATCAATTAAGTCAAAGAGGGTTTTGTTCTCAAGATTCAAGAAGCTTTTGTTGAATAGCTCATTATAATAGGTAACATTTAGGGCTTCTTTTTTATTTAAGAATGAGGCGATGCTTTCTCCGCTGTTGCTTTCAACATTGTCAGCAAACTCTACAACCACTACCTTGAATGGTTTTGGGGTATATTCACTATGTGCAGCTTGTTTGCCGGCACTTTTGACGAATGTATTTTTTACCCAATTAAACACCATTATTTGTCCTTAGTGATTTGTTTTTTTATGTCATCAATGTTTTCTTTAACATCGCTGATAAAGTCTTTGTTTATTTCCTTAAGGCTTTTGGTCCCATCTTTCCAATTGATAAGACGGTGCATGAACCAAATGCTTGTGACACATGCGAGAGCCGGTATTGAAAAGGTATTGGCTGAGAAGGCTTGAAAACCGCTGAGAATAATCAGAAGCGCAGTTATTTTCATGATAGAATATGCAGTGTCTGAAGCTTTTAGGCCAGAAGATACGGCCATGTGGTATGAGGTGTATTTATAAATATTCTTGTCTTTGTTTTGGGGAAGGGCCGCCTGAAAGAGTGCAAATATACATTCACAGATGAAATATGTTGAGAGGACAAGCCCGCAGGTGACGGATTGCTCAGGAATGAGCTTTACCAAAAGCCAAGCGATTATAAAGCCTAAGGCCTGACATGCTCCGTTGGTTAACCTTAAATAGGATGGGTGGAGGTTGAAGGTTAAGAATGAAAGAGAAGCACCAAGCAGGATGGTGCTGAAGATGCAAAGCATGAGAGGAGATGCATCTATGAAATATAAAATCATTAGGCCTCCGGCAATGGTGGTCGTTTGTATGCTGATGATACCGTCAATGCCGTTAAGGTATTTGAAGCAGAAACTGAATAATGCCCAAATTAGGATTATTGATATTTTATCAAAAATCGGTGGAATGGAATCGTTAAAAAGGGTTGTATCAGATGGGTACAAAAAGATGTATGCGGCCGCTGTCGCCAATATGAACAGAGGGGTTGTTTTTTCCATAGCGCGAATTGAGGAGACTGTGTATATAATTGCGGCAGAACCTATGATGATGAAAATCTCGGTTAGGGAGAAAAATGACAAGGTGTCATATTTTGTTGGGGCTAGCTCAAGTGCGGCGACAAACCCAGTAAACAAGACCAATAGCATGGGAGAGAAGCTGTCTTTGAACAAAATGCGTTCATAGCTTAATTTAAAACAGATGAAGCCCACCAGAAAACTTATGATAAATGCAGAAGTTATAAATATGAATGTTGTGCTCATCAGAGGGTTCCCCAAAATATAAATATCTTAGGAGATTTTATTATTTTTATTTGCTTTCTTCAACTAAGATTGCCGACTTATGCAAGGTCTGTGTAGATTTTTTTAATCATTCTACTAAGAGTTGGAATCGGGGTTTTGTATTGATGAGACAGATTGGTGAGAGTCCCGCAGACGGTACTTAGCTCACTCATTCTGCTGTGTGTTTTGAGTGTTGTTAGCAGAGGGTAGGTGTATGATGACGGGGTTGTGTAAAGTCTGCCCAATATATCGTCTTTATTAGGGTAGCAGCCTTCTTTATTGGCGATTGTGATTATTTCTTCGGTTAGGGCTCGGAGCTCTTCTTTGGATGTTTGTTCCTTTAC
This sequence comes from Lactobacillus sp., assembly GCA_031263385.1. Classification (GTDB taxonomy): domain Bacteria; phylum Pseudomonadota; class Alphaproteobacteria; order RF32; family CAG-239; genus JAISFX01. The sequence continues at coordinate 5,341 of JAISFX010000019.1, read as the reverse complement.
CAGTTGAGAGATGTTCTGTTGGTAGAAAGTACTTGAGATTGAGCCGGAGGCATAAGGAATGAAATAGCTCCAGAAAGCTTTGTTGTCGTCTTCAAAATAGATGTTGGGAGAAATAATCTCCAGAAAAGAAGCGGCGCTTTGGAGTAAAGGGTCTTCGGGGCTGCCCGAAAGTGTTATGCAAGGAGAGCGTCCGAGCAAAGAGATGCTTTGTTCTTTTTGAATGAAGTATCCGTCAAAATAGGCCCTGATAATGTCGCTGTTAAAAAGGTGTTTTATGTAGCTTATGTTTCTTAAAGGTGTGAATAAAATGATGGGAACATTTTGGACTATTTTTTTAGAAATGGTGGTGAGGTGAGAGTTTATATTATCAGTATCGCAACTGATTATGACCAGTTCAGGTTCTTCTCTCATCATTAAAGATGTTTTGAAGCGGTAGTGTTTTTTTAGGAGGTTGTGTTCCTCTTTTAATGTAATGCCGTTGGTGTTTAGGTGCAGGCTGTCAGCGCGGCCAGATATAATGGTTGTGTCTTTGCCGACATCTTGGAGTTTGGCGGCAATGTAGCAGGATAAAGAATTGTTTCCGACAATGTATATCATGACGATGCCTTTCTTAAGCGGGCAATGTAAAAAGAATCCATATCTTCATGTGGAAGAGTACGAACACTTTCTTCTAATGTAAACATTTTATTTTGAGAGAGAAAGGTTTCTATTTGCTTCTCTCCTTCGGCCTTAGTAATTGAGCAAACACAGTAAAGAAGGATGCCGCCGGTGTTTAAGGCGTTAGATGTGACATCTAAGAAGTCTTTTTGTAATTGAGTTTGTTTATTGATGTCAGCAATAGTTTTTATGTGAATGATTTCAGGATGGCGGCGGATGGTGCCGGTGGCTGAGCAAGGGGCGTCAAGTAAGATGACATCATATTTCTCGTTAGTTGTTTTTAAGAACTCTATGCCATCAGCGCAGATTATTTTGTCTGCAGAAAGGTTGAGCCTTTTTAAGTTTTCTTCAAGGGTTTTGAGTCTGGTTTCTGAGATATCAAGAGCGGTTACCTTTGCGCCATTATGGATTAACTGAGCGGTTTTGCCACCGGGCGCGGCACAAATGTCTAAGGCTTTGAGGCCTTTGATGTTGCCCAGAGTTTTTACAGCCAACGATGCGGCAAAATCTTGAACCCACCACTTGCCTTCGGTAAAGCCTTTTAGCTGCGGAATTTTTACTCCATGAGGCAGGCGAATCGATGTATCATCAAGTTTTTTGCCGTTTAATTCTGTTGCCCAGAAGTCTGCTTTCTCTTTGACGGTTATATCTGTAAATGGTTCTTTAGTCAGAGATTTTTCTATCTGAGAGATGGTGCTTTTGTTGTAGTCTTTATTGAGGATTTTATAAAATTCGGGAGGGAATATTTCTCCATTATCTTTGGACAAGATGTCCTCTTTGTTTTGGGTGAGCTTCCTCAACACAGCATTGGCAAAGCCTGCGATGTATTTGTCGGTGTTCTTCTTTATCAAATCTACATAGCTGTTTATGACAGCATAATCAGGACTGTCCATATATAAAATCTCGGCAGAAGCAGCGTATAGGGCATATTCTGCATAAGAAGCGGAGCTTGATATTTTTTTCTTCATGAAACTTTTGAGAGTTTTTTTTATGAAAACCAAGTGTCGGAGAGTTGTTAAAACAAGCATGTTTACAAATGCCTGCTCTTTATGCTCAGTAAAGAATTCTTTGTTCTTTAAAATCTTTTGCAGGGTGGTTACAACTGCTTCTCTTGACATGGTGGTTTCCTTCTTAATGTTCTTGTATTTTTAGCTGAATTGGTTATACTTTGCAAGTTGTTTAATAGAATCTATAATTAGTTTAACCAAATCTAGAGGGATATTAAAAATGAAAAGGGTAGCGTTAAGTTTTGTACTATGTGCTTTATTATCAGGATGTTATTGGTCAACACCAAATGTGCTATGGTCTTTTGAAGATGAGCCAGAGCTGACTGAGGAGCAACAGCTGGCCGAGGAGCTGGGAGTTAATCCATACCTATGGCAGGCAACCCTTACAAAGCTTAACTTTATGCCACTGCAGACAGCTGATTCAAAAGGAGGAATCGTCATTACTGAATGGGTTAAGATGAGTGATAATTCTGATGAAGCGTTTAAGGTTAATGTTAATATATTGTCTCATGATTTGAGGGCGGATGGTTTGAGTGTGAAGGTTTTCAAAAGGATTGGTGGTTCGGCAGAAAGAAGCGATGCAAGGCTCGCTGCTGAAATTGAGAAATCTATATTAGTTGAAGCAAGACATATTTTAAGAAGAAAAGTAGCAGCAGGGGAAGGATAATTTAAAAATGACTGCAAGATATAATGGTAAGTCCACATTTGAAGAGTGGCAAAAAGAATTTAATACTGAGGACAGATATAATTTTAAGGCGATAGAAAAAAAGTGGCAAGACATTTGGGATGAAGAGAAGTCATACAAAGTTGAGATAGACCACAATAAAGAAAAATATTATACATTGGTTGAGTTCCCATATCCGTCAGCACAAGGTCTGCACGTTGGGCACCCACGTTCATATACGGCTTTGGATGTGGTAAGTCGCAAAAAACGTATGCAGGGATTTAATGTTTTATACCCAATGGGCTTTGATGCATTTGGGCTGCCTGCTGAGAACTATGCCATTAAGACAGGGGTTCATCCTGCGGTTTCTACAGCATCTAATATTCAGAACTATATTCGTCAGTTAAAGTCTATCGGCTTTAGTTTTGACTGGGACAGGTGTATTGATACATCTGATCCTAAAATGTATAAGTGGACACAATGGATGTTCTTGAAGCTGTTTGAAAAAGGAATGGCTTATAAAGATAAAATTGCAATCAACTGGTGTCCGCAATGTAAGATAAGCTTGGCAAACGAAGAGGTGGTTAACGGCGGATGCGAGCGCTGCGGAACTCAGGTTACCAAAAAGACTAAAGAGCAATGGATGATTGCGATTACAAAATATGCGGACAAATTGATTGATGATTTGGAAGGGTTAGACTTTCCGGATAGGGTTAAGTCGCAGCAGATTAACTGGATTGGTCGTTCAGAAGGGGCGGAGCTTGATTTTGAGTTTGGCGGCAAAAAGCTGACAGTATTTACTACACGTCCGGATACAACATTTGGAGCAACATTTATGGTGTTGGCTCCAGAGCATCCATATGTGGCAGAATTGAAGTTTGAAAATGATGACGAGGTTAGAGCATATATTAAGCAGGCATCATTTAAGTCAGACTTACAAAGAACAATGGATGAAGAAAAAACCGGCGTTGAGCTTAAAGGTGTGAAAGCAAAGAACCCATATAATGGAGAGATGATCCCGGTATTTATATCTGATTATGTGTTAACTGGTTATGGGACAGGTGCTATTATGGCGGTGCCGGCGCATGATTCCAGAGACTATGCATTTGCTAAAAAGTTTAATCTGCCGATTATTGAAGTATTAAAAGGCGGAGATATATCTAAAGAAGCTTTTGAAGGTGATGGACCTCATATTAACTCTGGCTTCTTAGATGGACTTGGCAAAGAGGACGGAATTAAAAAGGCAATTGAATTTGCTGAAAAAAATAACTTTGGTACAGCTAAGATAAATTATAAGCTTAGAGACTGGTTGTTCTCGCGCCAGCGTTATTGGGGCGAGCCTATACCTATGGTTCATTGTGATACTTGTGGCTGGGTGGCATTGCCAGAATCAGAATTGCCTTTGTTGTTGCCAGAGGTTAATGACTATTTGCCAAATGAAGAAGGTGAATCTCCTTTAGCAAAGGCTACAGACTGGGTAAACACAACTTGCCCTAAGTGTCATGGGCATGCTAAGCGCGAAACAGACACTATGCCGGGTTGGGCAGGTTCTTCATGGTACTTCTTGCGTTATTTGGACCCTGATAATGATAAAGAGTTTGCATCTCAGGAAGCATTGAAATATTGGATGAATGTTGACTGGTATAACGGCGGCATGGAGCACACTACGCTGCACTTGTTGTATTCTCGTTTTTGGTACAAGTTCTTTCATGATTTAGGGTATGTGCCAACAAAAGAGCCATACAACAGACGTACATCTCATGGTATGATTTTGGGAGAAGGTGGCGAGAAGATGTCTAAGTCTCGCGGCAATGTGGTTAACCCTGATGATATTGTGGGGACCTATGGTGCAGATACTTTCAGGCTTTACGAAATGTTTATCGGACCATATGAGCAAGTGGCAGCATGGTCTGAAGAAAGCTTGAACGGAGTGTATCGTTTTGTTAACAAGATATATGGTTTGTTTAACAAGGTTTACAATATCGAGCCTTCAAAAGATGACTTGAGAGCAATGCATAAATGCATTATTGAAGTGACAGAGAGAATCGACAGTATGCGCTTTAATACAGCAGTGTCTTCAATGATGACTTATGTTAATTACTTGTCAGGGCTGGATAAGGTTTCTGCCGTAATGTATGAGACATTGTTGAAGTTGATATCTCCATTTGCACCGCACGTTGCTGAAGAGATGTGGGCAAGGCTGGGGCATAGTACATTGGTGCTTAAGTCTGATTGGCCGGTTGGAGACCCTAAGCTTGCGCAGGATGATGTTGTGACAATGGCGGTTCAGGTATTAGGAAAGCTTCGTGGTACAATAGATATGCCAAAAGATGCGCCGCAGGTAGATGTTGAAAAGGCAGCGTTGGCATTAGATAGTGTGCAGAAGCATGTTGGTAGTGCAGCAATTAAGAAAGTGATTGTTGTGCCTAATAAGATTGTTAATATCGTTATATAATAAGGGAAGCTGCCTGAGCAGACATCTTTTTTAAGGATTGATTGTATGAAAAAACTTATTCTTTTATCAGCGGTATTTATGCTTGCAGGATGTGGGTTTGAGCCTTTATATGCTCAAAAAGAAAGCCAAGGAGCATGGTACTCGGGTAGTAGTTATAATACATCTATTGTTAATGAGATGTCGCAGGTTAAGGTTGAATATATTCAAGATAGGTTTGGTCAGATTGTAAGAAACCACTTGCTTGATAGCCTGACACCAAAAGGGCAGCCTTCTAATTATAAATACAGGCTGATAGTTATTCCGGAAGAGCCATGGGTTGTTTTGCAGGCTCTGCGCGAGGATATTACAGCCACACGCGAGAAGGCCAGATATTGGGTGAAATATATGATGCTTGATACAGAAGGTAATGAGTTGTTTAATAACGACAGCGTGTCTTATGTGAGTTATGATATTTTGGCAAACCCTTATTCAACCACAGTGGCGGCAAAAAAAGCAGAGGAAAATGCGGCAAAGATTATTGCTGATGATATTACTTTGAGGGTTGGGGCATATTTCCAC
>JAISFX010000055.1 GCA_031263385.1 Lactobacillus sp. | reverse complement strand
GATGTTGTATGACGGTTGGTATTTTGAGCTGTCTCCATATTACGGTGAAGAACTTTTGAGGTATGGTGAGCAATAATGAAAAGAATACAAAAGCTCTTAGATGTATCTTCCAACGCTTTGTTTGCAGCAGATGCTAGTGGAAGGATTGTTGTTTTTAATAAAAAGACAACTCAAATGTTTGGCAAGATAAAAAATATTGATGAGATTGAGTGCGAAGAGCTTGTAGAGGACATTAAAAAGAATAAAAACGCTTCAATAAGATGTAAAAAAGTTGAATATAATGTTATTACAGAGGTGTTTAAGGGTGTTACTTTTGTTTGTTTAGAAGATATATCTGAAAAAAGCAGGCTATATAAAGAAAAAGGTGTTTTGTTGGAGCAGTTTAATTATACTGAGAAAACCACAAGGCTCGGTTATTGGGAATATAACATAAAAACCGGTAAAGCAGTATGGTCCGAAGAGATGTATAATATTTTGGGATATAAAGGCGAAAAATATTCAAAACATCGTACAATTGGTGAGAGAGTTGTAGAAGAAGATAAGAGACTTTATGATGAAGTGCTGAAAGACCTTATTACCAAATCCAAGCCGCTGGAAGTGGTTTTGAGAGTTGTAGGTGAGAAGGGGGCAATTAGGTATTGCTTGGTCAAAGGCTCTATTGTGCATGATGAAAAACAGCATAAAGCTGTGGGAACAATGCAAGACTTAACAGATATATATGAGAAGAATATTGCTCTTAATAAGGCTAAGCAGCGCGCAGAAGAGCTTAATTTGGCGAAGTCATACTTTCTGGCTCAGGCTAGCCATGACTTGCGTCAGCCAATGCAGGCTCATAAGCTGTATATTTACAATTTGAAAGAAGAAAAGCTTAATAGAAAGCAGCAAGAGATTGCCAATAAGATAGAAGATTCTACATATAATCTTGAGGGGTTGCTAAACAGCCTATTGGATATTTCTAAGATAGAATCAGGTGGTTTTTATGTTGAAAAGAAAGTTTTTGAGTTAAAAACACTGTTGGATGATATTGTTGGAGAGTTTGTTGATTTGGCAGAGCATAGCAATATTAAGATAAAAACATGTATTGAATGTGATACTAAAATAAAAACCGATCCTGTTTTATTGGAAAGAATTATCAGGAATATTTTTTCTAATGCAGTTAAATATACCAAAGATACAATATTGATAAGCTGCAATAGAAACAATAATAAAATTGACATTATTATCCAAGACAATGGCTATGGGATAAGCGAAGTGGAGCTTCCGCATATATTTGAAGAATTTTACCAGAGCGAGAAAATTGCCGAGAACAGGCGTCTTGGCGCAGGGTTAGGATTGTCTATAGTTAAAAGGCTTACAGCTATTTTAGACGGTAAAATAAAAGTTAAATCAACCGTTGGCAAAGGTAGTAAGTTTATTTTGGAGCTTCCGTTATAATTATTGAAATTCTGGTGCTACCAGATAAGATCCAGAAGTTATCACAACCTTTTTGACATCTGTTAAATGTTTTTTAGTTAAGGTCATAACGCAGTAAGCATTGTTATGCTCATCTGTGCCAAGATATTCTGAATTGCCTACTGTGTAATAAGAGCAATAGGTGTTGCGATATTTGAGCCATGTTTCAAACATGTTTCTGAGGTTGCCGGACTGCATGCCCACGCCGCCGCTCCATTTAGCGAGCTTTTTATCTTTGGCAGCATCTTCATAAACAGATTTAATATCTTGCATGATACGTTTGGTTTCTTCGGTATAGCAAGCGGCCATGGCGGTATCGCCGATTGCCCCTGCCTTAAACATACAATCGTCATATTCATTAGCGTGAGCCGCTGAAACTATGGTTGTTGCAGCTAAGATTAAAAGTGCTTTCTTAAACATGGTAAAGGTCTCCTTATGACGAACGTTGATATATTTTAACAGAGATAGTGTTAAAAAAAGACTAAGCTTTTTTCTCTTGTTTTTTCTTCCATTTCATCTTGGCATATAATCTCATATCAGGAACGATATCTGTCTCGTCAACAATCTCTTTGCCGAGAATGGTTTCTATGATGTCTTCTAAGGTTATGATGCCGACCCATGTTCCGCTCTGGTCAATAACAAGCCCCATATGAGTTTGTTCATCAAGCATTGAGGACAAGACTGTCTCGAGTTTTGCTTCAGAATAAAAGCTTTGCATAGGGTGGGCGAATTTTTCAACCTTATCAGTGTCTGTTGCCTTGTATGAGCTTGATTTGTGTATGTAGCCCAAGAAAAGCTGTTTCTTCTCATCAACAATAGGGAAGCGAGAAAAAGGGGTTTGGGTTAAAAAGTGGTCAAATTCTTTAATGGTCATACCGGGAGCGACTGAGTGAACAACGGTTCTTGGAGTCATGACATCTTTGGTCTTGACCTCGTGAAGGTGTAAGATGTTGGTGATGATGCGGTATTTGTTATCATCAATAACGTTTTCTTCTTTGCCGATTTTGGCCAAGGCTCTGATTTCTTCTCTGATAGTAGAGCTGTCATTTTTAGAGCTGAACCATCCCATTATCCAATCAGAGATATATAAGAAAGGTTTTAAGATAAATATAAGTATTTTAAGGGATGACACTGTAAAAGGTATGAATGTCTTCCAGTATTTGGCGCCAAAGCTTTTGGGTAAAATCTCGGATAAAAGCAAGATTGCCAAAGTCATAACGGCTGATGCTACACCTAAGTACTCCTCACCATAAAGGCTTGTGACCATAGCACCTACGCCGGCAGCACCTACGGTATGAGAGATTGTGTTAAGGGTGAGAATTGCCCCTAGAGGGGTATCAATATGTTCTTTATATTGGAGTACCTTTTTGTGGAGTTTGGGGTTGCTTTCCTCAAGCTGGGCTATATAGCTAGGGGTTACGGAAAGGATTACAGCCTCCCAGATTGAACACAGAAATGACATGGCTATTGCAAGTGTTGCAAATGAAAGCAGCATAAACATGATTATTTAATTTTACCTCTTTTTGTTGTTAATGAAACTAATATATAACACAAATCTTTATAAAAAATAAAGATTATTCTTATATATATGGTTTGAAAGGGATAGTTTCATGTATGCATTTATTTCAGATTTTGACGGGACGATTACCGCAGACGATTTTTTTACACTTATATCTGAGCGCTATTTTGATGATGATATGTTGGCGCCATGGAGTAAATATCTTGATGGGAAAGAGACACATTTTAATGCCCTGAACGAGATGTTTGCTCAAATACACATTGATGAAGATGAGTTAAAAGAGTTTATTCGCAAAATTCGCTTCGATAAGGTGTTTTTTGAGGTTTGTGAGCTTTGTAATGAAAAAAATATTCCTATTTATATATGTAGTGCCGGGTGTGATTATTACATTAAAGAGTTGATGGGGGATGAAATTAAGA
>JAISFX010000165.1 GCA_031263385.1 Lactobacillus sp. | reverse complement strand
CGCCAAAACAGGAGCTGTTTTCAAATTATCTGCAGTGTCCTCAATGACTATGTTGTAGTTATATTTTGTGCCATAAAGAACATCATGAACCGCCAATAAAAAACCGTTTCGATAAGCCTGCCCGAATGTAGACGTATTTCCCGTAACCGGCAGCATAATCCCGATTGTAATAGAACTTTTATCGTTATTGAGATTGCTGTTAAATTTATACCCCCAATAACAAAGAACCAAAAACGCAGCAGCAAACGCCGTCCACAAAATCTTCTTCATGGCCTATACCTCTTCAAACTTAAACTTCTTGTTTTTAGACTTAACCAGCTTAGGCGCAAACTCGCTAAAAATCTTCTTCCAGCCATTCATATCTGATTGTTTTTTTGATGTCACTGCTGTCTCAGGGCTGTAATTATTGATTGCCCTAACAAAGATATTGTCCGCCTGCAAAAGCTTAAACTTATCAAACTCATCTTTAGTAACCACCACCAACAAGTCGTAACGACCTTTAACGATTTTATCCAAAATCAGCTTAACCGCTATCACAAAGTCTGTATCCTTCGGGTCTTTCAAAACAAAAAGCTTAGACTTATCATCAACCAGCATTTTCTTAAATTTTTCTTTCAGATGCTCTACCCTGCTGTAGATTTCTTTTTTGTCCTCATCAACAGCTTCCCGATTAAGCTCTCCGTCCAAATTCATAAGGTCTTCCCACTTTGCACGCCCGTGGTATCTAACGTTATACTTTTTGCACTCATACAACGGCACCGGGTCTTCCAACCCTTCACTAAGCAACCCGTCAATATCTTCCAGACATCCCAAAAATTTGTCCCTGTCCATAATATATGTCCAAGAGAACAAATTCGCATCAACAAACTTATAATTCGTAAAGAACTGGAAGGAGAACTCGCAGTTGTTACCAAGACTGACTATGTGGTCATACTTTCTCTTTTTAGTAAAAAGTCCGCTAAATAAACCCATATATCCCCCCTTAATTTTAATCATATTAGACGATTATAAACGTTAAAATAATTTAATACAACTCTACATTGACCTGAGTCTGTGGACAGTTATTTGCGCCTTTTGGTGTTAATAAAATTTGATATCGACTAGGCGTTTATGTGCAGGCGATACCTTACACCGTCAAACTTAAACAACAACGCCAATAGCAAGTTTTGCCGCATCCAACGGACAACTTAACAAATTATCTTGCCTTACATAAAGCTTAACATTAACATATCCCTTAAAAGCAAGATATTTTATAAATAAAGCATTACATCATAAAAGCAGAGGTCCTAAATGGGGTTACGCAAACTATTAAAAAACATCAGTTATCTTTCAAAGAATGACTTAACCAAAAGCTCCACAGACAAAGCAACGGTTAATGATATGTTGGATAACCTCAAATTTGAGATTTATGACGAGATGAGAAAAAACCTCATCCAAGTCCCCAAATTTGAGGACCGTTTCGGCACATTAAAAGAGCTGATTAAATCCGGTGCATCTCTGGCACGCTTTGGCGACGGAGAATTCAATCTGGTCTTAGGCGAGGACATCCCTTTCCAAACCGCCAACGATTCTATCAAAAAAAGACTTGAAGAAATACTGGTCAATAAAGACAAAAACATCCTCATCGGAATCCCTGATTATATTGGCTCTCTGCATGAATATGTTGATTTTAGCAAAATTTACGCCCGCAATTACTGGAAGATTGCCCGCCCTAAGATTTATCCATACATAGATTTTAATAAACAATATTACGATGCCTGCATCACTCGACCATACATCAATTACACCGACCACTCCCGCACCAAAGAAATCTACGATGGCTTTAAGAAGATATGGAATGGGAAAGACCTTGTAATTGTTGAAGGCTACCAAACACGCATGGGTGCCGGCAATGACCTGTTTAATAATACAAAATCTGTCAAACGCATAACCTGCCCCGGCTTAAACGCCTATGACCGCTACGACCAAATCTTAAATGCCTGCAAGAAAATGGATAAAAAAAGCCTGTTTTTAATCTCGTTAGGCCCAACAGCCACTGTCCTTGCCTACGACTTAGCAAAACTAGGTTATCAGGCCTTAGATACAGGACACTTAGATATTGAATATGAATGGTTCTTGGCCGGTGCTACCGAACGCGTAGCCGTCAAGGGCAAACACGCCCGCGAGGCTCATAAGGCAGATAAAATAGCCGACAACAAAGACCAAAAATATCTATCCCAAATTGTTGCTACCATATAAAATAAAAGCCCCGATAACTCGGGGCTTTTATTTTACTTCTTCTCTTCACTATCAAGCTTAATATGCAGCTCTTTAAGTTGAGCTTCCGATACTACATTAGGCGCTTGCATCATCAAGTCTTGTGCCTTACCGTTCATTGGGAACAATATTACCTCACGAATACTTGGTTCATCTGCCAAAAGCATAACCATACGGTCAACTCCCGGAGCACACCCACCGTGCGGAGGCGCGCCAAACTTAAACGCATTAATCATTCCGCCAAACTTATTATCAACCACATCTGGACCATAGCCGGCAATCTCAAAAGCCTTATACATAATCTCTGGCCTGTGGTTACGAATAGCGCCCGATGAAAGCTCTACACCGTTGCACACAATGTCATATTGATAAGCAAGAATATCTAACGGATTCTTATTCATCAAATCATCCATCCCGCCTTGTGGCATAGAGAATGGGTTATGAGAAAACTCAACCTTACCCTCATCGCTTAATTCATACATTGGGAAGTCTACAATCCAGCAAAAACGGAATGCATCTTTTTCAATAAGCTCTAATTCTTCACCAAGCTTAGTTCTGGTATAACCGGCAAATTTAGAAACCTTCTCTTCGTCACCCACCATAAAGAATATTGCATCTCCTTGGGCAAGTTCAAAGTTTTTAACCATCTCTGCCATTTTGTCTTCACTAAAGAATCTGGCGATTCCTTTTGGTCCTGCCTCTGCCATTGCAACATAGGCCATACCGCCCATTCCTGCTTCTTTGGCATAAGCATCCATCTTATCAAAGAATGAACGAGGCTTATCAGCAATCC
>JAISFX010000161.1 GCA_031263385.1 Lactobacillus sp. | reverse complement strand
AGATATGCTTCATCAATATGAGGCGATTGAGAAAGAAATTAAAGATAATTCTGATATCAATATAGTGTTTTTTGAAAAATTTAATATTGGTGAAAAAGATTATAAAATGGCTATTTCTAAAGCGAATGCAAGAAAACCTGACATGTACCTTATCTCGGGATATAATCCTTCGGTTTATTTGTTTTTGAAACAATTAAAAGAAATTACCGGACGCAATGATAATGTTACATCGGTAGATGTGTTTACGGAAATAAGCCCTGAGAATATGTATATGGCGGATGGGTTGTGGTATGTTGACAGCCAGTTGATGGGTAGCAAAGAGTTTCAGAAAAGACTTAAAGAAGAAGCTGTTTTAACCAGTCAATCCTGCACAGGGAATACAGTTTCTAATCTTGAAATTCTGGTAGATGCATTTGAAAATGCCAAGGTTGATGAGGGTGATGTTTTACCAAGCAAGGATAATGTGAGAGAATATATTTTTGCGAACACTCACAATAAGAACACCGCATCAGGGGAGGCAAATATAATTAATGACGGCTTGATTGTTGTTGAGCCTAGAATAGAGGTTATTGATGCGAGCTGGTTTTTGAGTGGTGGGCGCAGGTAAAAGCTTATTACTTTCCGGTAGAGCCAAACCCGCCAGCACCACGAGAGGTGGACAGCTTATTAAATTCTTCTTCTGATATTTCAGTAAATTTTGCCTTATAAGGATAAGGGATTTCTATTTGGGCGATTTTGTCGCCGGGGTTGATGGTATAAGATGCCTCGGGATCGGTATTAAGCATGATGGCAAAAACCTCGCCTCGGTAGTCGCAATCAATTACACCGCCAATGGTGATTATGCCATAGTTTACAGCCAAACCGCTGCGGCTTAAAATTTTATACCAGATTGTGTGTTCAGGTACGAACTTTATGCCCAATGAGACTTTGGCGCGGTGATGAGGCTTTAAGGTAATGGGCTCTGCTATGCAAGCGCAAACATCAAAACAGTGAGCGAGTTCGCTACCGTATTTCAAATTAGAATCGTTTTCTATGTAGTGCGGAAGTTTTAGGACTTTGAATTCTGTTTCTATGTATTGTAGATTATTTTCTTTTTGCATTAATCTTCTCTTCTATAAAATCTATAAGTTTTTGTTCATCCTGCCATTTAATCTCAATTTCTAAGACCTTGAAATGCGTTTGTTTTGAAACAGGAATCTTCACAAAATCTTTGCTGGTGGTATAAATTTCTGCGCCGAGTTCGTCAGCTTCTTTTATGATTTTATCAAGCTCTTCTTCGGTATATTTATGGTGGTCAGGAAAGTCTATGGTCTTAACAATCTTGAAGCCGATCTCTTGCAGAGAGTCATAAAACTTCGACGGACGGCCGATGCCTGCAAAAGCAATAACCTTGGTGTTGGTGATATCTGGCTTTACTGGTTGGATAGTTGCTCTGAACACAGGGTGTCTTTTAGAGAGCTTTTTAGCGAGGTTGTTTTCATCTTTGCCGACAAGGATGATGCCGTCAGCTCTTTTCATGCCGCGGCTGACTCTTTCTCTTAATGGGCCGGCAGGAATGCAGTAGCGGTTGCCGAATCCGAAACCGGCATCGACGACAACAAAAGACACATCTTTATAAAGAGTGGGGTTTTGGAAGCCGTCATCCATAATGATGATTTCAGCACCTTCTTTAATGGCAATTTGGGCAGCTTGGTAACGATTGGAGTTAATTACGGCAGGTGCTTGACGAGAAAGCAGCAGAGGCTCGTCGCCAACGTCTGAGGAGTTATGCGTGAGTGGGTCAACCAGAACATTGCTTAGTTTGCCACCATAGCCACGAGATATGAAAAAGGGTTTTTGTCCTTTGTTCTGAAGAATCGATGCAATAGAAATGGCAACAGGGGTTTTGCCAGTGCCGCCGGCAGTGATATTGCCAATGCAGATTACAGGCTTGCTGACTTTTTTGGGTCTGCCAAGTTTTATTCTTAATGTTGTTAAGGCTCCGTAGACCCAGCCCAAAGGATAAAGAGTGTAGGCTATGGGGTTTTTGGTGCGCCAGAACTTAGGCGTTATCATCTTCAATATATCCCTTGATTTTATCTACAATATTATCTAAGACCTTTGCCTCGCCGTTTGCCCAGTTATATGCCAGAGAACGTTTTGCCTCAAGTAAATCAGGGTTGCTCAGGAGGTGGTCAACAAGCTCTTCTAAGTCTAAGATGTCATTAACCTGGATTATGGCATCGGCTTTTTTGGCGCGGCTTATGGCGTCTGTGAAGTTGTGCATATGAGGGCCAACTACTACAGCGTTTCTTTGGCGTGATGGTTCAATAAAGTTTTGGCCACCATGGGGGATTAATGAGCCGCCAATAAAGGTTAGTTTAGATAGGTCATACCACAAGCCCATTTCGCCAATGGTGTCAGCAATGTAAATGTCTGTAGTTTTGGTTATTTTCTCGCCTTTAGAACGTAATGCCGTTTTTAGGCCAAGCTCGTTAAGTTTTGTGATGATTTCTTCACCACGCTGAGGGTGGCGCGGAGCGATTATGGTCAACAAATCAGGAAATTTGGCTTTTAGGTTTTTGTGCATGCGGCCGATTTTATATTCCTCGTCATTATGAGTGACGGCTGCCAACCAAAAGGTGCGCTTGTTGATTTGTTTTAACATTTCTTTTTTGTTTTCTTCATCAACGGGCAGAGGTAAGCCTGCAAATTTGATGTTGCCCAGACACATGGTGTTTTTGGCGCCAAGAATACGAAGGCGATAAGCATCTTCTTCGCTTTGTCCTAAAGCAAGAGTGAAGCAAGACAGAAGCTCTTTGCTCAAAAAGTCAAACTGTTGCCATCTTTTGAAAGATTTATTGGAAATACGGCCATTGATAAGAATAAACGGGATGTTTTTTCTTTTAATGCTGGAGAGCATGCCCGGCCAAAATTCAGATTCAAACCACAAAATCAAATCAGGCTGCCAGTGTTTTATAAAGCGGGTGGTGAATTTGGGGTTGTCAATGGGGATGTATT
>JAISFX010000152.1 GCA_031263385.1 Lactobacillus sp. | reverse complement strand
CCTTTAACAAAGCGAGCAGGAACATACATTACAGAAGCATTTGCCCCGGTTTCTTTGATGGCTTGTTTGATGGTGTCAAACACCGGCAAGCCCAGGTGCTCTGTTCCGCCCTTGCCGGGACTGGTGCCACCAACAACATTTGTGCCGTATTCGATTGAACGCCTGATGTGGAAAGAGGCCTGAGTACCGGTGATGCCTTGGACAAGAACTTTGGTTTTTTTATTTACAAAAATGCTCATTATTCGCTCTCCTCAACAGCTTTGAGAAGCAGGGCAACGCTTTCTTCCATATTATCAGCAATGATTAAAGGCAGTTTAGATGCGGCTAAAATCTCTTTGGCTTCGTCTTTGTTTGTTCCTTCAAAACGCACAACCAGCGGTACATTCAACCCGACCTCTGATGCGGCAGAGACAATGCCGTCGGCAATAAGGTTGCAACGCAAGAAGCCGCCGAGAATGTTAATGAGAATCCCCTCAACACGAGGATTGGTCATGATGATTTTTATGCCTGCGGCAATCTTATCTTTATCAACGCCACCTTTTACGTTCAAGAAGCAGGCTGTTCCTGCACCGTGGTTTTGTATCAAATCCATACAGGCCAGAGCTATGCCGTCACCGTTTACAATACAGCCGATGTTGCCGTCAAATTCTGAATATTGGAAACCATATTTGGCTGCATTAAGCTCTCTTTCTTCGCTTTCATATTCATCGCGCAGAATCTTGATTTCTTTATGGCGGAACATGGCGTTATCATCAAACGACATTTTTGCATCGAGTGCAACTATCTGTCCGTTTTTCATGAGCCCAACGGGGTTAACCTCTATCATCGTGGCGTCATAATCAACAAATGCTTGATGAAGCCCATTTATAAAGGTCTCCATATATTTACGAGATTTCTCACCAAATTTTAAAAAGTTCATAACCTTAGCAATTTGCTCGCTATCTGCACCGGTGATTAAATCAAGCGGTACTTGCAAAATCTTCTCGGGGTGAGAGATGGCTATACCTGCAATCTCTTCGTCTTTAGTTTCTGCAATGAGCAACGTTATTGAGGCCTTGAGCCTATCAATTACCATGCCGGTATAAAATATTTTTTCAACTTTATTATAGTCTTCAACATAAACGCGGCTGACAAGCTTTCCTTTAGGGCCGGTTTGGACTGTAACCAAAGTTGAACCGAGCATTTTTGCGGCTTCAGCCATCAGCTCTTTTTTGGTTTTAGCTAAACGGATGCCGCCTTTACGACCAGCGCGTTTTTCGAGAAAATATCCTTGATTGCGGGCCCCTGACTGGATTTGAGACTTGACCATCCATGGTCCGCGTGAAACTTGAGAACTGACCCTTTTGGCCTCTTCAGGAGTATAGGCTATCATACCCTTGGGGGTTTGAATTCCATATTGGCTTAATATTTTTTTTGCCTGATACTCATGAATGTTCATTATGCATAACTCTTTATTTTTTCCACCAATGAGAATAAACCGTTGCGACGACTGGGACTTAAATGTTCTTCCAGACCTAGTTTAACAAATATTTTTTCAACTTCAATTTCTTTAATATCTTTTGCAGACTTATTTGAAAACATGGCCAAAACAATAGCAACCAGACCTTTTACTATCATAGCATCACTATCGCCCCTAAAGGTTAAAATTCCGTTTTCACAATGAGGAACCAACCAAACTTGGGAGGTGCAGCCCCTGACTTTGAAGTCTTCTGTTTTGTATTTTTCTTCTAGAGGAGGAAGCTTTTCGCCAAGTTCTATGATGTAGCGGTACTTGTCTTCCCAGTCTTCTAAAAACTCAAAATTATCAATTATTTCTTCAATGCTCATATTACATGCCCATCATTAATTTTGCATCTTCGCTCAAACACTCCGGTGTCCACTCCGGCTCCCAGACTATTCTTACCTCTATAACATTTGTGCCCTCGACCTGAGAGATTGCATCTGCAGCCTGTTGCGGCAAGACCCCTGCTACAGGACACATAGGCGAGGTTACAGTCATGTTGACCAAAACATCTCCGTTAGTGGGGTCTTGGATTATGTCATAGACCAAACCCATGTCATATATGTTAATGCCGATTTCAGGGTCAGACACAGTTTTAAGAGCCTCGATGATCTCTTCTTTAGAAGCTATTCTATCGTTCATTTTGCCTTCGGCAACAGCGATATAATCTTTTTTCTCAAGCTGTTCTTGCATGGCAAGAGCCTCTAAAAGCTGTTTTTCTGTATCATCCATTTTTCTACTACCTTGTTACAAGTATCAACATTACTGTAGATATTATCAAAAGAATAAGGGTTTTAAAGTTTATTTTGTTACGAACTTTTTTCTTTGTGAAGAAAGTGTATATCATATTGGCGGCATATACCCAAATTGTAGAGGTAAAGCACATTGCAACTACATATGAAGGGTTGGGTGTTAAAACAAGAGCATAAGCCTTAAAAAACACTAATCCGACCAACGCAAACATTACTATTGCGCCTTTTATGAGATTGTCTTTTTTGAAGATGATGCCAAACTTGTGTCTTTTTTTGATATAAATCGGCAGGCTGTATAAGCCGGAAAAAAGCGCAGAGACCATGGTGTAATAGTATATGGCAATAAAT